>NZ_JBPYCS010000014.1:0-73636 GCF_051846935.1 Virgibacillus sp. W0430 | reverse complement strand
GCACTGAATTCATGCTTACGACGGCGAACAATCGCAGCCGCACGGAATAAAATATCTGCACGAACAGATGGATCCGTTTTTCGCCACCATTCAAACGTTTCATCCGCTACTTTCATTGCTTTTTCCGCCAAATCCTTATTCGATTTCGAAACATACCCGATAATTTCCTCTTTATTTGCCGGGTTTACAGAAACGAGCTTTTCCTCTGTCGTAATTCGCTCGCCACCTATAATAAGCGGATATTCCTTACCAAAATCAGCCTCCACCTTTTTCAAAGCGTCCAGCATCGCCTGCTTGTTTTCTTCAATAGTATAATCAGTAAATGGTTCATGTTTGTATGGTACGACCATGTATAAAACCTCCTATAAAAATTTTATTATGTAAAATTTGTATAAAACAATGATTACAAATGTTTTATTCATCTAATCTGAACGAAGTAAAATCGCGTAAGTATTATATACTTAGATAACAATACCCTTCGTGCTGTTTCTATAGCATGAACGAGTATGCGATTAGTTCCATCTATACAGACGTGCTCATAGTATACACATCCGCACATATTTCTATCCTTACGTAATCGGCACCTCCTTTTAAGTAAATCTTAAATAAAATTTAAGTATTACTTTAATTTCACACTAATTTTACAATAATAAAATTAGTGTGTCAATCAATCAAAAATGATGGCGTTCCTCTTCCTGTACTTCTAAACAGGAGCGAATATGATATAATTCACATAACGAGAAATTACTTTATTTATGGTTTGGTGGAGGATGTATGTCAAAGTTATTAGGTGAGCAAGTTAGAGAATTAAGAAAGAAAAAACAAATGACATTAAAACAAGTTGCAGAAAAAACAGGTTTTTCAATTAGTTTTATATCTCAACTGGAGCATGCAAAAACCTCAGCAACGCTTGAATCACTCAAGAAAATATCGGAAGCATTAGGGGTAACGCCAAGCTATTTTTTTTCAGATACAAAAGCAAAAACAAAATCAAAGGTTATTCGCAACGTATTGAATGCTTCCAGTGGACAAGAAAATAACTTCATTTATAAAGACCTTTCGGGAAATGTAGAGAACCCTATCTTATCGCCAAATTTAATTATTCTCAATCCTGGTGGCAACCGAGGCAGCAACCTCACCCATTCCGGACAGGAGTTTTTATATGTGCTTGAAGGCACGCTAACCGTAATGATAAGGGAGGAAACATACGATTTACATCCTTACGATTGTATATTAATCGATTCCTCCACACCCCATTATTGGCTCAATAAAACGGATGAACCGATAAAATTTTTATGTGTTTCTGCCAACGGGGAACGATGAATTGCAGTTCGATTAAGCTCTTAATGGCGTGTTTTATTATAAAATCGAGAAAAGCTCTCTTAACGAACACACTAGTTAATGCCATAAGACATACAGCGATTCCGTTTTTTCCCATTCGCTCTATTTTGAAATTCAATGGACTATACGAATAGGTAGTTTGTGAGATTTCGAGTAAAAACAAGCCGCAGTTACTACGCTACGTTTTTTATACTTATCGTTACTGATAAAGAGGTTTAGAGAACGAATATGTAATTCACACGCACGTTTCCGCCTTAAGAAAACAAATGGAAAAGAGGGCCCATACCATAACCCTGTCAGACCCTGTTAATGCCTGTTTACACAAAAACAACCCCAAACGATCACTCTGTAGTCGTACAGAGTTGTCGTTTAGGGTTTTGCAAATTAGCATACGACCTTTTTCGCTTTTTTGCACTGGAAAGGGAATTAAATACCATCTTTTATTTTGGTATGTACGTTTTCTTCTACCTTATCAACGTGCGCATCGGTTAATTTCCTTCTCGGCTTAGGGTGAAACCACTCCAATTTTCCATGTCGAATAATTCCTTTGTACACTTCTTCTTCAATTGTTAGTTGAAATTGATAAACTTCTTGAGAATTACTTTCAAGCATTGGCTTTATTTCTATACCGTCTATCGTTTCATTCGATTCTTGCTTACGTACTAAACGATAAAGGAATGCTTCGATCCATTCTAATTGAGACGCATCGACATCCTGTTGCGGGTGAGGATGAAGCCATTGAATACTCCCTTTATAGAAATCCCCTTCATATTCCTTCCCATTAAAAGAGAAAGAAAATCGTTGACGCTCGTATGTCCGATCCGTATAGAGCGTTTTCATTTCAAAGTCATCGACCAAAATACTCAACTCCTACCTATTAAATTAATTTATTCCATCCTTCCCACTTTATTGCTTTACTTAACAATTAGTTTAAAAGGATTGCTTTTTTAATTCAATAGTAGAAGTTCCATTCATTTTTTTATAAGTGACTTAAAATCAATAATACGGTTGCAAATACGCTGTAATAAATAGTTGTCATGACTAATAACCAAAATCCCGATGTTTCGTTGTTTTACTATTTGTAAAACAGCATGCCAAATTTGTGCTTGTGTTACGGAATCATGCATCGCAGTCATCTCATCTACAAGTAAATAGCCTGGATTTGATCCAAGAGCACGAGCAATACAAAATCGTTGCAGCTCTCCACCGGATAATTGCCCTGGAAATCGATCCAACCATTCGTAATGTATTCCTAATGTTCGCAAAAGATCTGGTGAAATAGATCCACTTTCAGCAAGAACCTTATGCATCCTCCATTTCGGATTAATTGCTTTTTCTGGGTGCTGCCAAATTAATTGAACTGGCGACATGCCGCTGTAAGGAAGTTTTTTGCCGTCCACAGAAATCTCCCCCTCAGTAGGAATAAGATAGCCTGCAATAATTTTTGCCATCGTTGTTTTCCCGCAGCCACTTTCTCCAGACACCCCAACAACTTCACCTTTTTGAACACACAAACTTAGCCTTTGGAACAACCACTGACTAGAGGTATAACGATAACTAATATTACTTATTTTCAGCATAAAAACACCTAACCATTCCATTATCCACCCAAGCTTCATTCGGTTGTTGCTTCATACAGATATCCATTGCAACGGGACATCTCGGTGCGTAAATACATCCTTTTTTTATTTCATCTGGAAACGGCTGTTTCCCCATAAATGGTGTAAAGCTATGTTGCGGAAGCGCCTGCCATAAAGCTCTCGTATAAGGGTGTCTTAATTTACTTCCACTTCCATGAAAGTCCTCCACATTAGCAATTTCAACCGTTTCTCCTGCATAAAAAACAGCAATTTTAGATGCGGTCTTCAAGGCAGTCATTATATCATGCGTAATAAACAAAACACCTTGTCCATTACCCGCCGCTTCTTTAATATACGCAATACTTTCATTTCGTGCCTTCTCATCCAAACCACTCGTTGGCTCATCCGCGATAAGAAGCTTTGCCTCAATTGCCATTGCTGTTGATAGGAGTACACGCCGAGCCATGCCCCCGGATAATTCAAAAGGATAACGAGAGCCGGCCTCTTTTGTTAAGCCGAGCTTGTTGAAAATACGCTGTTGCATTGTCCGTTTATGTTTATTTTTAATGATCGCTTGTACTTGCTTTCCGGCCTTCATCAAAGGGTCAAGTGCACTCGTAAACTGAGGGAGGAGTGCAATGTCAACGCCACGTAATGTACTTTGCTTCTCCTTTGTTAGTGGAAGCCCTTCAAAATGAATCGTCCCCTTCAATTGCGCACTTTTAGGGAGTATACCTAAAATAGCATCTGCAAGTAAACTTTTTCCCGAACCACTAGCACCGACTACTGCTACAACCTCACCTTTTTGAATCGATATGTCAAATCGCCTTACAACCGTTGAAGCTCCTTCTCGTAAACCTCTGTCAAACTGTTGAAAGGAAATGGATAACTGCTTCACGTCAAGCAGTTGGGTGTTTCGATTACGCCGTTCGTTCTTTTTATTTGTTTCGTTTAAAAAACTCATTCACCCTATCCCCTTCATCAATTGTATATATTTTTTACAAAGCTTGTTTTTCAATAGGATTCATTAATCTACG
The DNA here is from genome assembly GCF_051846935.1 of Virgibacillus sp. W0430. Lineage (NCBI taxonomy): Bacteria > Bacillati > Bacillota > Bacilli > Caryophanales > Bacillaceae > Virgibacillus > Virgibacillus sp. W0430. Next base: position 69,678 of record NZ_JBPYCS010000014.1, on the reverse strand, counting down.
GATGTTTCGAGCGAGCATGTCGAATACAAGAATCATACTTAAAAGTGAAAGTCCAGGAAAAAATGCAAGCCACCACTTTCCAGTTGTTAAGTAACGTAACGATTCCGACAAGATAATCCCAATTGCAGGCGTTTCTGGAGGCAAGCCAAATCCAATAAAGGTAATTGCCGCTTCGTGCAAAATAGCATGAGGAAACAATAGTATAAATCCAACAATAAGCTGTGGCATTAAATGCGGGAGGAAATGGTGCCTAAATACCCATGTGTTTGTTTTTCCAAGCTTATAGGAAAGCGCCACATAATCTTCTTGTTTTAATTGCAATAACTCCGCACGAAGCAGCCGTGTTAGGCTAGGCCAATGCGTAAGTGCAGCGCGACTACGATGCCTTTTATTCCTCCCCCAATAGAAAACGAAATAATAAGCAGTAGAACGATATGGGGAACGCTCAAAAAGAGATCAATTAACCAAGTGACAATAAAATCTATCCGTTCATTCAAAGCAGAAAGCATACTCAATAGAAGCGCTAAAATTGAGCTGACTGTCGCTGCTATAACACCTACAAAAAAGCTTAGTCCTAAGCCTTTCATTGTGCGTGCTAGCATATCGCGCCCTAGCCAATCGGTTCCATACGGGTGAGAAAAGGAGGGTGCGTTGTTTTTCATATATAAATTAATTGGAATCGTTTTATAATATAGCACTAGACTGCTTCCTAGAATAAGAAGTAAGAAGATACTTGCACATATAATTAGGAAGAGCGTCCGTTGCCGAACGTTCCAGCTCCGAATTTGATTAAATCTATCCAGTAATACGTTTCCGATCATCGGATTTCTCCTTTTCTCATTCGTGGGTCTATTACTTGATACAATAAATCAGCTAACACGTTACCTACATAAACAAACACCGTGCTAAACAACACAATGCCTAACAGCAATGGAATATCGCCTCCAAGACCGGCCTGTATAGTAGCCTGTCCAAGACCAGGATAAGAAAAAACCTGCTCTGCTACTATCGTTCCACCGAACAGCTCCCCGAAAGTGACAAATTGTAATGAAATTGCTGGAAGTGAAATATGCCGGATTCCATGCTTCCACAGTAAGGAAAATCCTTGCTCTCCTTTCGCACGCGCAAACCGAACAAACGCACGATCAAGCACCTCGATTAGTTTTTGCCTTGTATGCAAAGCAACATTCGCCACTCCTACAATACTTAACGTAAGTGCCGGCAAAAATAAATGGTGCAGCCTTTCAAAAAAAGTAACATCTTTCGCCATCTCCCCTGCAGGCGCCGCAAGCCCAACTGGAAACCAGCCGAACGATACAGAAAACACCATTAATAGTACAATTGCTAACCAAAATGCTGGTGTTGAAGCAAGGATAAAGCAATATCCCTTAATCACCTTATCGATAAGCTTTCCTTCATTCATTCCAGCAACGATCCCAAAAATAAACCCTATTATTCCTGAACAAACCCAGGCAATCAGCATTAAAGCCAAGGAAGCTATAAATCGTTCTTTAATTACGTTCGCAACAGGAGTCCGGTATAAAAGGGAAGTACCTAAGTCGCCCTTTATAACTGCTGTCAGCCAATGAAAAAATTGCTCCGCACTAGACGCATGCAATCCCCAATAAGCCGCAATATTTTCCCGTTGCTCCAGCCCGATCTTCATCATCTCGGCTCCGACGTAAGATTGAATTGGATCGATTGGAGAATTACGCACGAGAAAAAAGGCAAGAATACTAACCCCTATTAGACATTCATTCAATACAGTTAGTTTGCTCACCATTTCACTTAATAAGCGTATTGGTATATTCTCTTTGTTCCCTTTTATTATAAAGCATAGAAACACTGCTTGTAATGTCAGAACAGTAAGTCAAAGGGATTTATTGCAACACAAATAAACGTTTTTTTACCAAAAAAACAAATTAGTACGTGCTTCTGTGGCCACAGAATTTACCTATTCGCGTCTTGCTTACGATTTACGAGCATCGTTAAACTGCAAAATAGCTCATTAATGCGAGACACTCACTAAATTAATCCATTAAAAAACACGATCCCAAATGTTGGCATCAAAGCAAATTCTATAAAAGTAGTGCAACAAAACTATTGTATTTTATATAACTAACAAGTCTGTCATTCATTATTAGCACATCCGCTAATAGAGATTGAGGGTTCTCCTGAACGACGTATTATGGTAGGGTGTTCACTTTTACATCTGGTAGATTAACCGATGCGAAAAGAGTTTGAGATAGATTTCATTAGTTCATTCATTAAAGTACAGCACTTGATCATTCTATCCGTAGGAAGAAACTCAAGATTTAATATACATGAACTTCTTAATAGAAAACAATTAATTCAAGACTTACGGTTCATATCTAGATATTTATTGAAGTCTATCTTATTTTACATATTTTCGTGAATAAATCAAGCTTTTCCAAATGACCTCCTGTTTTTTAATATAAGACCCATTAGTTTGGCGAGATACCTCTAATATTTAATTCGAGGAAGCTCGCCACCTTTCCATGAAACGGAAGCAGTTGACGAAGTATTAAGCCATCAAATTTGCATAACGACAAAGGAGTTCAAAGAGTCTTTTCTTCAAGTATGTTGTATGTTACTCATAAAATTATAGCTCCATCGCCTCAACAACATTTGCAACAGTAAAAAGTTTTTCTTCTTGAAATGGAGCTGCCATAAGCTGCACTCCCACTGGCATTCCTTTACTGAGCCCACAAGGAATTGTAATTGCTGGAAATCCTACTAATGTCGCTGGTCTGATCAACCTGCTCCCAGCACCATAAATAGTAACTTTTTCACCATTCACCCATACGTCTTTCTTACCGATTTCTGGAGCGGTAAACGGAACGGTTGGAGCAATAAGCACATCTACTTTTTCAAGAATCCCCTTGAATTCTTGACGAATTTTCTCCCTTTTTTGCTGTGCTTTTATATAGTCAACTGCTGAAATTCGTGTTCCAGATTCGAGTCGTTCTCTGACATCTGAACCATAATCCTGAGGTCGAACAAGTAAATTTCTCTCATGCACAACACTCGCTTCCGCAGTCACTGTCTTCGCATACGTCTCCACCGTATCATTAAACGAATCGAAATGAATTGCCTCCGTTTTCGCCCCCATGTTCGCCAAAGAGCGTATAACACGCTTTACTTTTGCTACGATTTCATTATCAACATCTGAAAAAAAGTGTGCTTCATCTACTCCAATTATGAGATCCTTCATACGCCCTTCAAATTTACCCCGTGCGCCCGTGGAAGGCATCCGAACCGAATCAGGATCGAGTCGATCGTAACCAGCTAAAGTCTTAAATAATAGTTCCGTATCATAAACGGTCTTTGTAATTGGACCGACATGATCCAATGTTCGAGCTAAAGGGAAGCAGCCATATTTGCTTATTGTTCCATACGTTGGCTTCAGTGAAACCAAACCACAAAAAGCTGCCGGAGCACGCAAGGAACCACCTGTCTCCGTCCCAATTGAAGCAATAGTCATATTCGCACTTACTGCTGCAGCTGATCCTCCACTTGATCCTCCGGGTATTTTATTCGTATCCCACGGATTTCGACATATTCCATAATGCGAATTACTTGTCGTTACCCCATACGCATATTCATGCATATTCAGCGTTCCAGTAAAAACAACACCTTGCTGTTTTAATTTTTTTACAACCGTCGCATCGTAGGCTGAGATAAAATTTTCGTGTATTTTTGAACCAACCGTTACGTTTTTATTTTTAAAATAAAAAATATCCTTTAATGCCATTGGAATCCCATGTAACGATCCCTTGTATTCTCCTTTCATAATTTCCGCTTCAGCTTGCTTTGCTTGCGCCATTGCTTCGTTATCATCGATGCGTATATAAGCTTGGATTACCTCATTTTTATTTTTAATTTCCTTTATAACAGCCGTCATTATCTCCACCGGAGAAACTTCTTTGCTCTGCACAAGGGGTGCCAATTCCCCAATAGATTTTGCGGCTAAACTTATTGTCAATGGTCTCCCTCCTTGTTGTCAGCCTCTATTTTTTATTAACAAATCACAATTCTATGAATCTTCATTGCCCCATATTAGTGAGCTATTAGTAAGTGATTAATATTGTTAAATAAGATCGACGCAGCATTGATTTGAGCGTTTTAAATAAAATGCTACGACAAGAAAAGTTCAGGTATAAACGTAACAATAGCTGGAACATATGTAATAATAAGCAATACTACAATAGCCATGAGCGCAAATGGGATAATTGCTTTACTTAAACGGACAAAAGATACTTTTGTAATTCCTGATACTACAAACAATACTAATCCTACAGGCGGAGTAATCAAGCCAATCGTTAAATTCAAGGAAACAACGACACCAAAATGAATAGGGTCAATCCCCAATACTTCAACAACAGGTAATAAGATTGGCACCAAGATAATAATGGCTGATAATGGTTCTAAAAACATTCCAACGATAAGTAAAAGAATATTAATTATCAAAAGAATTACCCAAGGTTTTTCTGAAATGGAAGTAAGCCCTTCAGCGATCATTTGTGGAATACCTTCCATTGTAATCGTCCAACTAAACACACTTGCCGTGGAATTAATGATCAATACAGATGCACTAATTACACCTGTGCGAATCAATACGTTTGGTATATCGATCATTTCTAAGTCTTTATATATATACATACCAACAATAAAAGCAATTACACTTCCAATCGCCCCTGCTTCAGTTGGGGTAAATTGGCCCGAAAAAATACCGCCAATAATTAAAAAGGGAACGAGCAACGCGGGTAAAGCATTTAGAAAACTTTTGAAAACCGTCCTTATACTTGCCTTTTCTTTTACTGGAAACCCTTTTTTCTTTGCATACATAAAAGCAAGCGCAAAAAAGCCAATTGTTAACATAATTCCTGGAATAATTCCGGCTAAAAATAAAGCACCGATCGATGTGCTTGCAGCTACGCCGTATAGAATAAAGATGAGACTTGGCGGAATAATTGGTCCCATAATAGACCCACCAGCTGTAATTGCTGCTGAATAGTCATCGTCATAATTATCTTTTTTCATTTCTGGTACCATAAACGTACTTTGAATAGCTGCAACTGCATTTGCTGAACCAACGATCGCGGATAGAAAAGCGCTAACCAATATATTTACATATGCTAATCCACCTCTTAAATGAGCTACGAGAGCACGGGAAAAATCAGCAAGTCTTTTCGTAATTCCACCGCTATTCATTATTTCACCAGCTAAGACGAATAAAGGAATTGCCAATAGACTAAAGTTATTAGGAGCAGAGATCATCCGTTGAGGAATCGTTAAAAAGAAATCAAGATTACCACTTATGATTAAATAAAAAACACTCGTTAATCCTAAAACAAAAGCAACCGGAACACCTGCGAGCAGTAAGACCATGAAGATTAGGGCAATGGACACGTTTACTCCCCCTTGTTTCTAGCGAACAATGTTTCAATGATGGTATTAACTATATATATAAACATGATGATAAATCCGACTGGTACGGAAAGATTGACAAACCACATAGGAATACGTAGCGCGGGGGATACTTGCATAAGGGCTGTTGGACTAAAAACTTGTTTAAATCCAAAATAGATGGACACAACGACGAAAATAAGAACCAACATATTTAATCCGAGCCGATAGAAATGCTGCCACTCTTTTCTTGTTTTTGCCAAAAACAAATCAAACATAGCAAGTTCTCCATTTTTAAGCGCCATGCTAGCACCAATGAAAGTAACCCAAATGAGACAGTAGCGAGCATATTCTTCGCTCCAAAAAATTGAAAACCCTAAAAACGTTCGAGCAAATACTTGCGCAATAATGACTAATGACATTGAACCGACTAAAACCATAAGCATATATTTAGAAATCGCGTAAATAAGATCAGTAGTTTTTCTTAATATCCACACACTTATCCCCCCGCTTGAAACAATAGATAAAAAGGATAAGAACTTTCTTATCCCATTTATCTGCTTTCCTTAGTTTTTAATATTTTCTACTTCTGTAATAAACTCTTTTATTAGCGGATGCTTATTGCCATATTCTTCATAAACAGGCTGAACTTTATCAATAAATGGCTGCATATCCTCAATCTCGTTAATATTTTTATCTAATTCATTCAACTCTTTTAACGCCTTTTTATCGATTTCTTCCATTTGTTCAACAATCCAAGTAGAGGTTTCATGTCCGGCTTCAGTTAAAATTTGTTTTTGTTCGTCTGAAAGCTCGTTATAAGTTGATAAATTCATTATATTAATATTTGGTGTAGGATATATACTTAATAATGAAATATACTCTGTCACTTCATGAAAGTTTTCATCGGTAAATGTAATTAAGTTTGTCTCATGTGCGTCGATTACGCCTGTTTGTAATGCGCTATAAAGCTCACCATAAGCCATTGGTGTCGGATTTGCACCGAGCGTATCAAAAATATCCAACATTAATGGGCTTTCCATCACTCGAATTTTTAAATCAGTAAAATCTTCCGGATTTTCCACCGGTGCTACGTTACTGCCAACATGTCTCATACCTGCGTTATTAATCCCTAATCCCCTTAACTGTAAATCTTCCAAGCTATTAAGCATTTCTTGCGCAACATCCGTTTTTAATGCTTCATTAAAAGTTGAATAATTATCAAATAAGAAAGGAATTGTTAATCCATCCATTACTGGCGTCGACCCACTAAAGATAGATGCGGAAATTAAAGCACCGTCCAACGTTCCATTTTGCACCATTTCCAACATATCCAATTCCTCACCAAGCTGGCCGCCTGGGAAAACTTCAATACGAATCTCACCATCCGATTTCTCTTCTACTAATTCTACATAGTGTCTAGCAGCCATATGATACGGGTGATTTTCCCCCTGTACGGCATGGCCTAATCTTAGCTCTACTATTTCGTTTGACTTTGTATTACTCGTATCATCTGTACCTGAACTACTCGTACTATCTGTACTAGAATTTTTGCCAGCACAAGCACTAATTAGGATTAGGAGCAGTACAAAAATCATAAATAGGACAGCAACACTTTTCTTCAACAGCTTCACACTCCTTTTATTTTTATTCCGTTACAACCGATAATTCTCCAACTATTAATAAATTTTCCGAAAAGTATAAACGTTTTGAATTATTTTATAGTATAATATTTACAAAGTCAACAAAATTTTTTAAATAACACTTCAATTTACAATTAGACATTCAGACAGTAATACGTAATGTAAATTATACAAACACTTATAGAAATTATTTAGGAGGTAATAATGAAGGATAATATTGGAGCACTTATAAAGAAATTACGTCTTGAGCAGCAATTAACATTAAAAGAAGTGTCACATCGAACAGGATTATCTATTAGCTTTTTATCTCAAGTGGAAAGGTCTAAATCTTCCATAACGTTGCAATCATTATCACGTATCGCTGAAGCATTTAATGTGAGTCGTAGCTACTTTTTTAACGATCATGCGACAAAATCCAGCCTATATAAAAGCAAAAGTAAAGATTTAAATTTTAAAGACTCTTATTTTATATACCAAAGCTTAACCGGTAATATGGAAAACCCTTTTTTTGAACCTATGCTCGTTATTCTACTGCAAAACGAAGAAAAAGAAATACCTTCCAGTCATAGCGGGCAAGAGTTTGTTTATGTGATAGAAGGCACACTCACTTTGGTTGTTGAAGACGAAGAATCATTATTAGAGGCCGGTAGTAGTTTTCATATTGAATCCAAAGTTTTACACACGTGGTTTAATAATTCTAATAAACCAGTAAAACTATTATACGTTTATGCTGCTAATTAATAGAATAAAATAGAACATCGCGCACGATCGAAATAGAAAGATTTAAGTATGTACAGTTAAACCCCAACTTGAACCCTATGAATTCTGAATGAAAATGAAAAAGATATGCTATTACTCACCTTATGCCAAACATAACAAGTATAAAACTAAATGACACAATCCAAGCGGAGACTAAAATATCATTTGAACATAAATCCATTATACTTTCCTTTAAGCTGATCATTAAAGAAGACCTTTTAAAACAAGCGTTTTTCTGTTGTTAAGTACGCTTTAGAACGTTAACAACCACTACATATCTATTTATTTACATTTAGACAACAATTCGCAATTAATTTCTTTAGTACAATTATATAACAATGACGAAAGCCTAGCTCAAAATAATCGCTAGGCTTATCCTTCTCTTATCGTGTGTGCATGTAATTCCAGGTTTTTTTAATCCACCATTCTTTATCCATTGTCGCACTTGTCAGCTACATCTTAACAACTAATCGATTTACTTCACCAGCATGCAGTCGATCAAATCCTTCATTAATTTCTTCTAGTGAAATCGTATCACTTAGTAGCTTATCAATCGGCAAGCGACCTTGTTTGTATAAGGAGACAAAACGCGGAATATCTCGTGCCGGAACACAGCTACCAACGTAAGAACCTTTTATTGTTCTTTCCTCTGCTGCTAGCGTTACTTGTGGCAATGCTATTTTATGCTCTGGATGTGGCAACCCAGTAGTAATTGTTTCCCCACCTCGACGTGTAATTTTATAAGCTAACTCAAGAGCTGGAACAGCACCAGCCGTTTCAAATACATATTCCAATCCACCATTCGAATAATTACGGATAGCTTCCTCAACGAACGACTCAGAAGAATTAAAGACAGCTGTTGCACCTAACTCCTTTGCAAACTTCAATTTATCCTCGTTAAGATCTATCGCAATAATTTCACGAGCACCTGCAGCGACAGCACCGAGCAAGGCACTTAAACCGACTCCGCCTAAACCGACGATTGCTACGGAACTTCCCATATTTAGTTTAGCTGTATTAACTACTGCACCCACACCAGTCAATACCGCACAACCAAATAAGGCCATAATTTCAAAAGGAACGGACGTATCCACTTTAACTAACGAATGTTGGTCAGCTACGATATAGTTCGAAAACGCACTCACCCCTAGATGATGATACACAGATTCATTTTGACGATGAAGCTTTTGCCCTCCACTTAGTAATTTACCATCTGTATTTGCTTTCGCACCTTCTTCGCATAATGCCGGCCTTCCCTCTGCACAAGGAAGGCATTCGCCACAGCTCGGAATGAATACGCAAACGACATGGTCGCCTTTCGTAAAATTGCGAACGCCTTCTCCTGTTTCAACTACAATACCAGCAGCTTCATGACCTAATGCCATAGGAACCGGCCTCGGTCGATTCCCATTTATAACAGACAAATCCGAATGACATAGACCGGCTGCTTTAATTTCAATTAAAACTTCACCGCGGTCTGGTTCTTTTAATTCCAGTTCTTCAATTTTTAGTGGCTGACTCTTTTTATATGGAGCTGGCAATCCCATTTCATGTAAGACAGCGGATTTTATTTTCATAACGTTCACCTCACATTACGAGTGCACTACCAGTGATTATTCGTAATACCCTTCTGTAGACTTAATGAAATTGGCAAATTGATCCGAATCATGCCCAAACCATACTTGTGAATTTGTATTTTTTTGAATGCGCTTTATTTTCTCAACCGCTTGTACATAGCCGAGTGAATCATAAATAATGCCAGGGATTTTAATTGGTGGCCCATAATTTTCTGCTGAATATACCGCATCCGAAGCTAAAATAATCCCCCCGGTTTCAGGCATATCAATGTGTAGACCGATTAGTCCCCATGCATGTCCACTTCCAAAATTTAATATTTTAATCCCTTCTACAAGCTCGATCTCATCCTCATTTCTGCCAATTGTTTTCCATTGCAGGTGATTTTTTATCCATGCATCGATATCCGCCCATATATAGGCTCCGCCTTTATTATGATCAGCATATGAACGAAGCGTTCCATTCAATTCATCTTCGTGAACAATAATTTTTGCTTCTGTGAACATTTCTAAGCATCCAGCATGATCCAAATGAAGATGGGATGCAACGACATACTTTATTTCTTCAGGACGAACGCCGAGCTGCTCCAACCGGTTAGGTAAATAACATTCTTCACTCGCTTCATACGGAAATGTTTTTTGCGTCATCTCTTCCCACCGGCCTTTTTCACCCATTGAGTTTGGATTACATGCTGTATCAAATAAAATCTTCCCCTCTGGATGATCAATTAGAACCGTATAAATAGGAAATTCTACAAATGTTGCTGGCTTATTTGGATCGTCCACATTCGCCGGGTTGTGCATTGCCACCATAAAATTTTTATCCATTCTCATCTTTCCATTGTCCATAACATATAACTTCGGTTTCGGTTTAATAATATTCGCCATACTATCCCCTCCATATGATAAGATTAATTGCTAAAACAGAGCCTCCTTTCTTTTTCCTTTCAATATATTTACTTGCAAGTACTATGCCAATTAACAAAAACACTGCCACACTTACGATTATAAAATCAGACTTTTCTTAATTCGGTGAATAAATTCTCCACTTATTGTGGACTACATGATACAATACACATAATTTCGGTTCTTAATTTCACCACCTTAAGAATTTTTTCACCATTTTGTTATTAGAGAGGCGTGGATTAATGAAAACTACGAACATACGAAACGAAATGCATACGATTTTAGAGTTCATTTCAGATGGTATTTATATCGTAGATCATAGCGGAAAAACACTTTACGTTAATAAATCGTATGAAGATATTTCAGGATTCTCCAGAGATGAATTAATTGGAAGACATATGAAGGACCTAACAGAAGAAGGCTATTTTAATCAATCTGTTTCTCTTTTAGTGCTAGAAAGAAAAGAAGAAGTATCCTTAATCCAACAATTAGGAAAACAAAGAAAAGATGTCATTGTAACAGGAAACCCAATCTTTATGAATGATGGAAAAATAAAATATATCATAACGAGCGTACGCGATATTACACAATTAAACGAATTAAAAAACAAACTGCAACGAGCGGAAAAGTTTTCAGAAATTCAAAACTACCGTTATATATTTGACTTGGATGATACAGACAAGCCTTCTATCCTTTATAACAGCTCCGTTATGCATACCATCGTTAAGAAAGTGGAACAGATTGCTGAGTTTCCGACAAATGTATTAATAACCGGGCCTTCAGGAGTAGGGAAAGAAGAAATCGCTAACTTAATTCATTATTTAAGCGACCGTAAAGAGAAACCAATTATAAAAGTAAACTGTGCCGCCCTTCCGGATAATTTATTGGAGTCGGAGTTATTTGGATATGAACCTGGAGCTTTTACAGGGGCAAACAAAGAAGGTAAAATCGGCTTACTCGAACTAGCAAATGAGGGCACTTTTTTACTTGATGAAATAGGGGAAATGCCACTCGCCTTACAAGTAAAGCTACTCCGAGTTATTCAAGAAAAAGAAGTGCAAAGAATAGGTGGGACAAAATCAAAACGCCTCGATATTCGTTTCATTTCTGCAACAAATCAAGATTTAACAAAAAAAGTTTACGAAGGCTCTTTTCGAGAAGATTTGTATTATCGACTAAAAGTTGTTGAACTGTCCATTCCCCCATTAAAAGAAAGAAGAGAAGATATTGAACCATTAGCGGAACACTTCTTTCATGCATTGAAGAAAAAGTTTCGAGTCGATAAAGAACTAGCGCCTTCAACTAAAGCGATGCTACAAACGTATGATTGGCCAGGAAACGTTAGAGAATTAAGAAATGTAATTGAAAATGTTCTCGTTTCCGTTCCAGACTATACCATTCGTCCCGACCATCTTCCAAACTCTTTTATTAAAACAAACGTTGAAAATGTAACTTCTTTAAAAGACCGAGTAAAAAATTACGAAAAAATGATTATTGAAAAGTCTATTCAAGAGTACGGATCTATAAGAAAAGCAGCTAAAGCACTTAATGTCCATCATTCCACTCTCGTTAAAAAAATAAAAAGTTGGGATGAGGAAGTAGAAGGGATTTAGGTGTAAGAGCAAGCCACTAATAAAAAAGATATAATATTAAACTCCTAGATTCGTTATAAACACTAGGAGTTTTTCACTCGTTGCTCTTAACTCTCCGGTACCTCAACCCTTTTTTATAAAACACTTATCCAATCTAAACAAATTATAATACAGACCTACCAAAGTATGCGTAAAATGTTTGTGGGGGAACAGATGCACGAATCTAAGTAGATAATATGTGATCAATTTTACTTCGAACGATATACACATGAATAACACCATTGATGTTCACTGCAGGTGGATGCTTTCCGCGGGCACGGCTTCAGCCTCCTCGGAAAGCGTAGTGTATATCTACTGCGGTCGGTAGGAATCAATACTAAAATTAACGAATACAAAGAGAGGTTTTTTTACTTCTTAAAATAACACCCACAAATACTTGACTCAATCCCTACCAAAAATTAACTGGCCACATATTTAAATATCGGCTAGAATAGATAGGATTATTGTATAAAAAAATATAAAAATTCCGACTCTTGTTGGAGAACAACATATAATAAAGGAGGGAAATCCTAATGACAATTACAAAAATAATACCACTCGCACTCATTATTATTACCGGAATCATTCCTTGTCTACCGTTTGTTTACACAGCTGAAATATTCGGTTTTAACGGATCCGTGTTTTTCGCATTAACAGGCTTTTTTTCTGTATGTATAGCCCTCGTTATCCACCAGTGGTTATTCGAAAAAGGAAAGTGAATATATTGAATTAAGTGTATAACGGTTGAAAATATTTACACGAAAGAACATTCCAATCCTTACTACAACTATGTGGCTTTTTTGAGTAGGAAAAAGCAGGAAGCATCATACACCTATTCTACTATTCTAATACTATATAAAAAAGGAGTTCTAAAATTGAATATAGCAGCAACTATTGTCGTTATTATCTATTTTATAGGTTTACTAATTATCGGGTGGTATACGAGTAGGCTAGCAGGTAAGTCGGTTGAGGATTATTGGATCGCATCTGGAAAGACGCCTATTTGGATCAATTTACCTGCCGCTTTATCCGTATATATTAGTGGGGGATCGTTTCTCGGAATTGCTGGAATCGCATACAGCTCAGGTGCTTTTCAAGCGAGTATGTTTATTCTTGGTGCGATAGTAGGTATTGGACTTTCAACAGTATTAACTGGCGCCCAATTTAGACGAGCGGAAGCAGTCACTTTACCAGATTACATGGGGAAAATTTTTGCAGACACCCGTGTGCGTTACGTAGCAGCACTCATTTTTGGTTTTTATGCATTCGGTTACTTAGTTCCACAATTTAAAGGTGGCGCAATCGCTTTTAGTGCCATTTTAGGAATTCCCCTCACAATTGGAATTGTAGTCATGGGTATTATCGTCGTAGTATATGTTATGTTAGGTGGATTCTGGGCTGTTACTTGGACAGACGCCATTCAAGGGGTATTACTGTTAGGGGCGATGTTACTACTCGGAATAACCGTCTTGGTTCACTTTGGAGGAATCGGTTCCATTTGGGACCAAGTGAGAGAAGTCGCACCACAATACACTTCTTCCTCTGGTCAACTCATGAGCGGAATTGGATTATTAGTGACTTGGGCATTCGCTTGGGCGGCTTTCCCAGCAGTCGTTAGTCGTGTCTTTGCATCACAGAATGAGATTGTCGCAACAAGATCACTGACATACGCAACTGTAGGATATTCTATTTTTCACTTTTTTACGATTTTCGTTGTTGCTCCAGTAGCTTTATTAACCGTACCAAATTTGGACAACCCTGACTTCGCCCTTATTGCAGTTATGGAAAGCTTTTTTCCGCCTATCATCATAGGGATTATAGCAGCCGGCATGCTTAGCGCGCTTATGTCATCCGCAGATTCCTTGTTAATGGCTTCCGTTTCAACAATCGTTCATGATTTATTTATTCCGTTATTTAAAAAGGATATCACCGATGAAGGTGAAGTTCGTCTCGCCCGTATTACTATTTTCGTTGTCGGAGCATTTGCAGTTATTTTGACAATTAACACTCCAGCAATTATTGGAGAAATATCGGCGATAGTTGCAGGTTATGCTGCTTCATCCTTATTTTTCCCAATGATATTAGGCACATGGTGGAGAAAAACAACTGCAGAAGGCGTTATGGCTGGTATGATTGCTGGCGCAGTCGTCTACATCACATGCTTTTATATCATTGAAGTTGCCTTTACCCAAGTATTCTTTGGTATTATTGCTTCAATCGTAGCTATTGTTATTGTCTCCTATGCGTTTCCAAAGAAAACAAGTGATGAACGCAAACAAATTCTAGACCGCGTAACAGCTACGCTAAATAAAAAATAAACTTAGATGAGTGAACATAATGATAAATAGCAAAAAGAAAACGAAATGGGCTAACTTTGCTGGACAATCAACAGAAAAGCTATGCAAGCAATTTGAACATATTTTATGTAATCAACAAATCCTCTTTAAAAAACAAACTTATTTACTACCCGCTTTACAAGCTTTGTTTTTAGGAGGAGGAAACAAAGGCACAAAATTTATCATCGGTGACAATGCGGATATTTCAGTAACATTCATTCCTGCGTTTGCCGATCCTATGACTAAACTCATATTTAGCTTTACAAGTACAGAAAAGAAAATAAACGATATGAAAAATGTCTCGGTAATTGAATTGCATTTTAATAAAAATAACGAAACAGTAGTAAAACAACTTATGAACAACTTAAATGCCACATACGAGCAGCCATTATGGAACATTTCTCACCACCCTAGATTTCAAACCGGAATATTCCTGGCAGCGCGTATCCGTAAAAAATGGGACAAATGGGTGAAATAATTTAGACGTAAATTGTAGTAAAAACAGGAAACAACACATCATTTTCAATTATAAAGTCTACCAAGGAGACTAAGGTCATTTGGTAGACTTCCGTTTAATTCATGGCAAAAAAACCGACGCTATTATTCGTTTCACTTACGTCGTACCAAATAGTCAAGCAACGATAGCAAATATATTTAATACACCAATAGTATTGATCTCATTTCCAAGAAAGGTGAAAGTAATGAAAAAAAACATACATATTATTACAACAGGGGGTACGATTGTTAGTAAGCCATCTAATTCTTTAGGAGCGAAACCCTCATTGTCCGGTGAGGACTTAATTCAAATGATACCTAAGGCACATTCTCTTGCTGAACTTACTGTCCATAACTTCACAAAAATTCCAAGCACTGAAATGACAATCGAAGTAATGTATCAACTAGCTCAAGAAATCGAGCATATGCTAACAAATGAAGATGTAGACGGAATTGTAGTTACGCATGGAACAGATACAATGGAAGAAACAGCATACCTGCACGATTTAGTATTGAAAAATGATAAACCAATCGTATTTACTGGAGCAATGCGAACGGCTGCCAGTTTGAGTGCTGATGGTCCAATGAATCTACTGCAAGCGATCATGGTTGCCTCTCACCCAAACTCAAAAAACTATCCGCCATTAATCGTTATGAATGACGAAATTCACTTAGCTAGATACAGTATGAAATTTCACGCAACGTCAAGCAGTTCATTTCAATCATTGGATTGTGGACCTGTAGGAATCATTCGTGAGGAAAAAATACACTATTTTTATGAAGCTATGCAGCAAAAACAAATACGCCCAGATGATCGTTTAAAAGCCCAAGTCGAAATCATAAAAGTAGCCGCCGGATCAAGCGACCTCTTTTTGCAAACAGCAATTGAACATAAACTTGATGGAATTATTATTGAAGGAACTGGTGCCGGTCATGTTCCTCCAGCATGGGTGACAGCAATTGAAAAAGCAATTCAAGAAGGTATAACCATTATAATGGTCCCTCGTTCCCCAGCAGGCTATCCCCTCCATCAAACATATGGAATAAGAGGAGGCGAAATCCACTTACAAGAGCTTGGTGTACTATTCGGGCACTCAAACGCACAAAAAACAAGGATTTTTCTAACGTTAGCACTTAGTGCAGGTTGGAAGAAAGAAGAAATAAAAAAGTTCTTTCAAGAAAAATAGCAGACAGACATAGTTACGGCCACTTAGATGAGTGGCCGGTTTTGGTTGGGGGTATAATATAATTTTATTAGTAATGTATATGAATGAATTTCATAATTCCAAGTCCTTACAGGGCAAGGGTTTGAAAACTTAAAAAAGAAGTACCTCTCCAAATCTTGTATAATGGTAGTTGACTACAAACCATAGACTAGAGGGACACTCCCTATGACCATTACACGTCAACCTAGCTTATGTAGCATTCAACAACTATACGATATGGAACCTACCCAAAAATACGATGCAATCATTTCAACAATTGATAGGCATGCCGAATATGATTATGAACCGATCTTTAAACATGTGTACAGCTCCAGATCGGGGATCAAAAGCTTGGGGAATTATCTATAATTGACGTGCAGCCGTTGATCCTGCAGGTAAAGCAACAGCCTCAACTAATTTTAAAGTTTTGGGAAAAACGTTTAAAATTAGTTGAGGCGTTGCCTGCGGAAAGCGGAGTGGATCCGGATGGAACACAGCAGACACCAATCTCGCTTTAAATGTTTAAGTGGATATTAAAATTCTGTTCTTTTGTGATTTTTTAAAAATGGCAATGATGAAATGGAGGACATTATGAAAATTGTAATTGCACCCGATTCCTTCAAAGGAAGCTTATCTTCTCTACAAGCTTCAAAAATCATGAAACAGGCAATAAAAAGTGTTATCCCATCTTCAAAAATAATAACAAAGCCAATGGCTGATGGAGGTGAAGGCACTCTTGGCGCTTTACTAACTGCAAGACCAGGAAAATTAATTCCAATATGTGTATCTGGACCGCTAGGAGAGCCGATTTCCACAACCTATGCAATAATTGAAAACAATACGGCCATCATTGAGTGTGCAGCAATTTCCGGGCTTGTTCAAGTTCCCGAAGAACAAAGGAATCCTGATAATACAACTTCCTATGGAATCGGTGAAGTGATTAAAGACGCTTTAGATAAAAACTGTACGGAACTCATCATCGGATTAGGAGGAAGTGCAGTTAATGATGGTGGACTTGGCATGCTGCAAGCTCTTGGATTAAGAGCAAAAAATGACCAAGGAACTGCTGTTGGTCATTTTGGTAAGGACGTACACGATGTCACCTATGTAGATTTTTCAAAAATCGATCATCGTTTATCTAACGTTTCCATTAAAGTTGCTAGCGACGTCGATAACCCACTTTGTGGAAAGCTTGGCGCAACGTTTATTTACGGTCCACAAAAAGGTGCTACTCCTGCCCAACTCAAACTTTATGACCGTTCAATGAAGCGCTATGGATCTTTAATTGAAGCTGCAACAAATAAATCGCTGATGAACTACCGTGGAGCAGGCTCAGCTGGTGGTCTCGGTTTCGCATTGCTTTCACTTGGAGCACATCTTGTATCCGGTGCGGAACTATTAGCGAAAGCAATGCAGGTTGAGGAAGAAATTAAAACAGCTGATCTAGTGTTGACAGGTGAAGGACAAAGCGATGAACAAACATTATACGGAAAAGCTCCTGGCTATATCGCATTTATAGCTCAAAAACATAAAGTTCCCGTCGTTTTACTATCCGGCAGTCTATCAGGCGATTTAAACGTATTGCGCCAAAGATTTTCTGGTTGCTTCTCCATTACAAATAAACCACTATCCCTTACTGAATGCATGGAAAACGCCGATACGTTACTTTATGAACAAACAAAGCAAGTAATACACTTAATACATACGCTGTGGAAAGTTTAAAGTTGGCAAAATGTTAACGTGTAGTTAACAAATTTTAACTTAGGTGGGATTGGACTGGTAAAAGGAAATTTTTTATAAAGAAAAACAGATCTACGCATATAAATAAATTCAAGCACAATAAAAGCAAGTAATTTTTTAAACGACATGTAAAAATTGTATACATTACTTGCTTTTTTGAATCAGTCTTTAGCAGCGTTGAATTAATAAAATACCTGTGTCATTTATAACGACTACCATATTAATCTCTTATCAAATTGACTCCTCTCATAATTAATTCAGCTTACTATTCCACAGTTCTTCCCCACCTATTAGAACTCTATTAATGTCTATATTATTATTGAAAATTAAGATATCCGCATCTTTTCCAATGGCAATACTTCCTTTATTTTTATCAATTCCCATAACTTTTGCGGGCGTATAAGTCATCATTTTAACCGCTTCATGAATAGGTATTTCTGCAAATTTCATCATAGTACGAACTACCCTATCCGCTGTTGCTACACTTCCCGCAAAGGATTCACGACTTTTTAGCTTGGCTACTCCATCTTCAACTATTATTTCTTGTCCGGTGTCTATATTTCCTAGAATGTATTTTCCCTCTGGCATTCCTGCAGCTCGCATTGAATCGGTAACAAGGCAGATTTTATCGGGGCCTTTTATTTTATAAATTAGTTTTAATAGACTGGAAGGAAGGTGGATACCATCACCTATTACTTCTACAAACATGTCATCAATTAAATAAGAGCTTTCTACAATTCCCGCATACCTATATGCATTTATTCTTCTTACCATTGACATCCCTGAATATAAATGAGTAACAAGGGTACACCCTACTTCAAATGCTTTTTGGACATCTTCATACACCGCTTGGCTATGACCAATTGAACATACGATATCTAATTCACGTAATTCTTGCGCAAGCTCCATCGCACCATTTCTTTCTGGAGCAATTGTCCATCGAACTATTACATCCTTATACTTTAATATTTCCATATATTCATCCCGATCAGGATCACGAATATACTTTGGATCTTGAGCACCTCTTTGTTCATAGGCAAAATATGGCCCTTCTAAATGCAGTCCTAAAATATTCGGCCCTTTATAGGAGCTTTTTTTCAACTCTCGCATATTGTCTAAAGTCGAAAAGAGATTCTCTTTTGTACTAGTTAAAGTAGTTGGAACAATGGTGGTTGTTCCATAAGGTAAATGAGCCTTTGAGCCTTCTATCAAAGCTTCAATAGTCCCATCCATAAAATCATGTCCCCCACCGCCATGTGTATGAATATCTATAAAACCTGGGGAAACATAATCTCCTTTCGCATCAATTACGTTATCGTTTTTATTAATGTTAATGTGACCATTATCTTTTATCTCAATAATTTTACGATCTTTAATAGCCAACTCACCATGAATTATACGCTCTGGAGTAATAATTTTTGCATTTTTGATGATAATCATTTTATCTGCCTCCAACATTTTGTATTGAGGAGAAAGAGAGGAATAAAATTAGCGACCTCCCCTCTTTCTATAATTTATTGGATCAAGGAAGCAGACTCTTCATCCAAGTACAGGGTCCAATTAGCATGAGTTTTAAGTATCGTGGCTGGAACCATATTGTTCACATCTTGTTCTAGTGTTTTCTTTACCGATTCAGCCTTCACTTTATAAGGTACACACGAAATTATTTCTTTACTTTGCAATATTTGATGAACCGTCATTGTAATAGCTCTATCCGGCACTTCCTCGATACTGTTAAACCAACCTTCCCCTACTTGTTGATTCTTACATGCGTTATCTAGTTCAACTAGAATATAAGCATCCCTCGTTTCAAAATTAGCAGGGGGGTCATTGAATGCGATGTGTGCATTTTCACCAATACCAATCAAAGCTATATCAATGGGAGCTTTCCGAACCTCATCGGTTAATTTTCGAATATTTTCCTCTACATTTCCCTCACCTACAAAGTGAGCTTCTTTTAAGTGAACTTTGCTTGTGAATCTTTCCTTAAGGTATTTTCTGAAACTTGCATTATGTGTCTCAGATAAATTCACGTATTCGTCTAAGTGAAACATTTCAACTTTTCCCCAATCTACGGGTTGCTTAACTAGTTCATTAATTGTTGTAAGCTGTGAAGCGCCGGTGGAAAGTAATAAACGAGCTTCGCCTTTTTCCGCAATGATTTGCTTCAATCTGTCAGCTACATACACCGCTGCTTTTTTTCCAAGCTCTTGATCATTTTTAGTAATTTGAATATTCATCTTTTCGTACCTCCAAATATTATTAATTAAAGTTTATGGGCTTATTACACTTGGTAGCCATAGAGAAAACTGAGGGAACATTACTATAAGTATTACAACAATAAGCATTACTAAATAAAAAGGCAGCAACGCTTTAATTGACTTTTCTATCGGAATGTCAGCAATTGCACAACCAACAAATAAGGATGTACCAACTGGAGGGGTACATAGACCAATCCCTAATGTTATAACCATAATTACTCCGAAATGAATTGGATCAATTCCCACACTAGTCGCAACTGGCAACAAAATAGGGGTTAATAATAAAATTAAGACACCCATATCCATAAACATTCCTAGTATTAGCATTAGTAGAATTAGCAATAGAGTAATAACATACGGATTTTCTGATATTGTTAAAAAGAATTCTGAGACCAAACTAGGAACTCGTAAGTAAGCCATCACATATCCAAAAGCTGATGAAGTTGCGATAATAGCGACTATCATTCCTAATGTTTTGGAAGAGGATATTAAAATGTTTTTAATCTTTGAAAATGACATATTCTTATATACAAAAAAGGTAATGATTAATGCATAAACCGCAGCAACTGCAGCAGATTCTGTAGCCGTAAAAATTCCAAATATAATACCACCAATTATTATTATGGCTGTTAAAACACCTAAACTCGCATCCCATGCTATCTTAATTGCTTCCCGAAAAGAATACCCTCTTCCTTTTGGATAATTTCTTTTTAAGGCAATTAAATAAGTGACAAACATCAAACCTACACCTAATAATATTCCAGGTATAATACCAGCGATAAATAATTGGCTAATCGATAGTCCACCAGCCGCGAGAGAATAATAGATCATATTTTGACTAGGAGGAATTATAACACCTTGAACGGATGATGTTACGGTTACAGCAACACTATAATCCTTATCATACCCTTGTTTTTTCATTGCCGGAATAAGCATAGAACCAATTGATGAAACATCTGCTACCGAAGATCCAGAAACACCGCCAAAAAACATACTGGAAGTGACATTAACCATAGCGGTTCCTCCACGTATTTTACCGACTATAACTCCTGCAAATTTCATAATCTTATCGCTTATTTCCCCATCTGTCATGATCTGTGCTGCTAATATAAAGAAAGGTACCGCTAGAAAAGTAAAATTATTTATACCGCTTATCATGTTTTGAAACAACAATAATAAGGGGATATCAAACCAAATTGCTGTTATAACCGATGAAATCCCTAACGAAAATGCTATTGGAACACCAATAAACATAAGAACAAACAGTAAACTAAATAAAATTAATGCTTCAGTCACTTTTTACATCACCCTCCATTCTCACGGGTTTTATTAGCGCCACTAAATGCTGTACCGTGTATAGGAGAATCAGCAAACCAGAAATCATCATAGGCAAATTAATAATTGATCGAGGTAATCGAGAAACTGGAAAGCTCTTTCCCTGCGCATTGATCATCATTTCAAATCCATAATAAACCATCAATACAGCAAACAAAAAGAGTAAAATATACTTTACAACATCTAAGCCTTTTTGCAATTTTCTACCTAATTTTGAGTATAAAAATTCAAGAGCAATATGTTCTTTTGATCTTATTAAAATCGCAATAACTAAATAGCCATACCATACTAACAATATTAAAGTAATTTCCTCTGCCCAAACTAAAGGTGAATTAAATACATATCTTAGTACTACTTGAATAAATGTGATGACTAACATTACTGAAAGTATTACACCAAGAACAATATTGATTAAAGAGGATAGTTTACTAATTAGTTGATTCATTTGAACACCTCTATTCGCTTCAATATAGAAGCAATGAGCTAACTCATTACTTCTATAACTGAAGGAGATACATTGTAATTAGTTAGTATTCCTAACTCGTTCTATTAAATCGCTTAACTCTTGGTATTCATCATAAATAGGTGCTACTGCATCCTGAAACTCTTGAACATCTACTTCGTAAATTTGTGAACCAGCTTTTTCGACTTCAGCTCTAAATTCATCTTGACTTTTATTCATTTCTTCTCTTTCGAAAGCAATCGCTTCTTCTACAGCTTCAGAAATGGCCTTTTGTTGTGATTCATGTAAACCTTCCCACAACTCTAAATTCATTATTACTAGAGCCGGAGGACTTAAGTGGCCATCCAATGAATAATGCTTAGCAGCTTCATAGTGTCCAGAAGTATAGTAACTAACAAAATCATTTTCAGCTCCATCTATAACACCTGTCTGAAGTCCAGAAAACACTTCACCATAATCCATTGGAGTTGGAACTGCACCTAGTAATTCAACCATTTTAATTGATGTTTCAGAGGATTGTACTCTGATCTTTAATCCTTTCATATCGGCAACTGACTTAATTGGTTTATCTGTTGTATAGAAATTTCGTGAGCCCGCTTCCAAATACCCAAAGCTGATCAATCCATGCTCTTTAAACTTTTCAGTTACTTCTTGTCCGATTTCTCCATCTAACACTTTGTATTTATGGTCTTGATCTGTAAAAATATAAGGTAATGTAAATACTGCTAACTCTTTTACAATCTCTGCAACCGGTACGGAATTGACACGCGCCATTTCCAATGCTCCATCTTGTACTTGATCAATGTTTTCAGTCTCTTGCCCTAACTGAGCGTTTGGGTAAACTTCTATTTTCACAGATCCATTTGATTTTTCTTCGGCTAATTCAGCAAATTTCATCATAGCTATTGTAACTGGATTATTATCTGGCTGATTTTCAGCTAACCGCAAAGTAACCGGTTCGATAGCCTCATCTGCTTCTTCATTCGTATCCTCGGAACTTTCATTATTTGCTTCTGATTCTTCTTTTGTATTTGTAGATGTTTCTTCATTTCCACCACACGCTACTAATAAAGCAAATAAAGCAACAAACAAGAACAAGCTAAAAATTCTTTTCATTATAATACCTCCCGAATAAAATTGTTTTAGATCTATTTTTTAGCTTACTTCGATATTTTTTTGGTAGACCACCTCCTAAGCATTATGGTATTTGAAGTGCCTTTTCTCTAAAGTTGTATCACCTGCAAACATCTTGTGATTTCATTTTTAATCTTTCTAGTATTTCGTCCTCTGTACAATTTGAGTGATCACCTTTTAATGAGTGTTTTAGTATTCCTGCCATTGTACCGAACTCGATAATTGCTTCATTTTGCCATTTTTGTAATATGCCGTGCAAAACACCAGCTGCAAATGCATCTCCTGCGCCTATCCGCTCTTCAACAGAAAATTCAATAGGTTCTGTTTTAAATAGACGATTATTATTAAACAAAAAACCTTTAATACGATTTTTAGATGCCGAAATTACATCTCTTTTCGTGCTTAAAAAATACTCTACCCCATAATCGTTTTGAAATTTCTGATAATAATTAAGTAATTTTTCTTCGGAAAACACCTCTTTATTGCTTATGTGACCTTCAATAATAGTTGAAAAATCTTGGAAACCTGCAAAACAATAATCTACATATGGTAAAATCCTCAAATATGATTCTCTTGCTTGTTCAACGGTCCATAATTTCTTTCGGTAATTAAAATCAAAACTGACTTTAACTCCCATTTCTTTTGCACGTTTGACAAGTCGTAAAACAAAATCATCAATTTTTTTACTTAATGCACAGGTTATGCCAGTAACATGAATGGTCGATACACCTGAAAGAATAGTGTCAACATCTAGCTCTTCCGTATTAACTACTTCATGAATTGACGAATTTTCTCTATCATAAATCACATTAGAAGGCCGCATAGATTTTCCTTCTTCATAATAATATATGCCCATTCTGTTTCCGGCTTTTACAATTTTTTTCGTGTCAATATAATGACTTGATAAACCTGATAAAACTCTATTACCTATATCGTTTTTTGGAACTGCGGAGCATACTTGTGTAGATTGCCCTAAATGACTTAACGCTATTGCTACATTTAATTCTGCTCCTCCTAAAGAAATGTCTAAAGAATGCATTTCTTTTAATCTAGTACTATGTGTAGGTGATAATCGCAATAAAATTTCGCCAAACGTTAGTATGCTACTCATTTTTCCATTCCTTTATTCGATTTAAAAATAATTTACTTTTAATAGTTATTTCATCAAAGCTATCTTTATTATTTCTATTGGTTATTTCGCCACCGACACCAATCATCGTTGCTCCCTTGTCAAGCCATTCTGTAATATTTTCAAGATTAATACCACCGGTCGGCATTATATTGATATTAGGAACTGGACCTTTAAAAGTATTTATGATAGATGATTTATATATATTACTTGGAAACAGTTTTACGACATCAACACCATATTCAATAGCATTCATACACTCCGTCAGTGTCATACACCCTGGCAAATAAGGAATAAAATACCGGTTACATAACTTCGCTATTTCCTTACTAAAGGTGGGGCTTACAATGAATTGTGCGCCACTGAGAATCGCTATTCTCGCAGTTTCACTATCTAAAACTGTTCCAGCTCCAATTAATTTATCGGGATTGTCCTTCCTATAAAACGAAATAAGATCCGATGCTCCGCTATTGGAATATGTAACTTCTATCATGTCTATTCCACCAGAAATACAAGCATCAATTATCTTTTTTCCCTCTTCATAAGAATCTCCTCTTATAATTACAACCAATTTCTGTTCAAACATTTGTGACATGATTTTTTGTTTTATCATTGTTGGATCCCTCTATTCATTTATTCTTTTTATAAAACTAGATCCAAATTTTTATCACCTAATATTATTAATAGATTTGACCGTATCAATAATTCCATTTAAATATGTTGCACCTAACGCCCTATCATATAATCCATAGCCAGGTCTACCTGTTTCTCCCCAAATCATTCTGCCGTGATCCGGCCGTATCGGTCCATTGTATCCGCTTTCAATTAATGTATTAATAACTCCGACCATATCAATTTCTCCATCTCTGGATAGATGGGATGTCTCTTGGAAAGAACCGTTTCCTAATCTTTTTATATTTCGTGCATGAACAAAGTGAATTCTTTCAGAGACTTCTTTTATAAATTGAATTAAATTAATATCAGGATTAGCTCCATAGGAACCGGTACAAAATGTAATACCATTATTAGGGCTATCTACCTCGGATAATATATTTTTCACATTTTCTAAATTCGTAACAACTCTTGGTAAACCAAAGATAGGCCAAGGTGGATCGTCCGGATGAATTGCCATTACTATATTTTCTTCTTCTGCTACAGGTATAACTTCTTTCAAGAAATATATTAAATTATTCATTAGCTTCTTTTCGCTTATCTCTTTATATTGATCAACTACACTTCTTAATTCATCTTCCTGATACGAAATATCCCATCCAGGTAAAATGAATTCTCCATTAAATAGATCAACATCATTTGTAGACTTTGCATCAAATAATAAAGAGTTAGAACCATCCGGTAGAGGCGCATGCAAATTTGTTCTCGTCCAATCAAAAACTGGCATGAAATTATAACAAACTACCTCTATTCCTGCGTTCGATAAATTTCTTAACGTTTGTTTATAATTGCTAATCCATTTGTCTCTCGTTGAACGTCCAAGCTTAATATCTTCATGTACTGGGACACTTTCTATAACTGTTAATTCTAGGTTCTTATCTTCAATAGATTGTACTAGCTTCTTTATTGCAGTTTCAGACCAGACTTCACCTACGGGAATATCATAAATGGCGGAAACAATACCCTTCATTCCTGGAATCTGCTTAATATTCTCGAGTGTAACCTCGTCACCTTCACCATACCAACGAAAACTCATTTTCATCTAACATCACCTCCCTTAAATCGTCATTGACGTAAATCCGCCATCTACATTCACCAAAGAACCAGTAACGAAACTGGAAGCATCATGAGAAGCTAACCATATAGCTACGCCTTTTAACTCCTTTGCTTCTCCAAAACGCGCCATTGGTGTGTGCTTTATAATAGATTCTTTTCGGTCTTCACTCAGTATTTTTTTGTTTTGTTCAGCAGGAAAAAATCCTGGCACAATTGCATTTACTCTTATATTATATGGAGCTAACACGAGCGCTAAAGATTTTGTAATACTGTTAATCCCTGACTTGGATGCAGAGTAAGTAAACACTTTAGATAGTGGTGTTTCCGATGAAACAGACGAAATGTTAATAATACTCGCTGGATGCTTTTGATCAATCATTTTTTTTGCAAACGACTGACACGTCATAACTGTCCCTTTTAAATTAACATCCATTATTTTATCCCATTCTTCCATGTTCAGTTCTAAAAAAGGAGTTGGACTATTTGCTCCTGGTGCATTCAGTAATACATCCACATTTTCTGTCCATTCATAAATTGAATTCACTAGATGATCAATCTCACTTTTTTCTAGAACATCACAATGAAAAAACTTACATTTCACGCCTAGAGATTCTATTTTGTTCACAACTTTTCTACCTTTTTGCTCATCTCTACCTGTAATTGCCACGTTGGCTCCATGTTCAGCCAGCCCGATTGCCATTTCCGAACCTAATGTACTTGTTCCACCCGTAATTACAGCAGTATATCCTGTTAAGTCAAATAAGTTCTTCATCACAGTTCCTCCTTTCATTTATTTAAGAGCTGTAAATGCTTACCTATATGGGTTATTAAGGCTGCAGAATACGTTTCCTCTTCATCGATTAAACACTTGTAAATCTTATCTTTATAAACATATTCGCTACCTTCTTTATACGATAAAATCAGCCCATATGTAATGTGTAGCAGTTGTCTTGATGCATCCTCATCCATGTATTGAGGTAATTCATCATCCTCTCGCTCGCTTAACGAAGGTATACTAGATAAATCTGGATTAATATCGTAATATTTTAAAGCTTCTTCTATATTATTGAGAGCAAATGCATGCAATTCTCGATAAAGACCTGGTTCCTTTACTGCAATTACTCTAATCGCTTCAAGCCAATTTGTTCCTGCTGTTTTCACGTGGAATAAACCCTTTGTATGTTTTGTAATAATGGGAAAAACTTTAAACTTATCGCTGCCGGAATGTATGCTTAATTTATAATGAAAATGATCAGCGATATCTGCATGTTGTTTTAACTCTATATTAAATTGCTCTATATCTCCTATGTAATCAATCCCCTTTTGGAATTCTCCACAAAATCTAGGTGCTAAACTAGTTAGTTTAACATTTCTATCTTTTAATTCATTCGCTACGAAGAAATGTTCCATCGGAGTTGTAATAGTTCTCGTTTCGTCAATGGATAATTCAAAGTCTATGTCTCTATCTACGGGTGAGATATATGTTTTATAAATATACGCTACAAAATCTAATGCCTCTTGATATACGAACACCGCTCTCATAATTGTTTCTTCAGAAAAGTAAATGTCTGTATCATTTATTTTGAAGGTCTTATGCAAATACTTTCCAAAATAATATTCTTGATCTTCGGCACTTAACTTGCTGTAGTCCTCTTTTAATTCAAATATTTGTTTACTAGAGTAATTTTGTTTTATCTGATCTGAGCAGTCTAAAGTAATCATTGAATAGCCAAGATCTAATGCTTCTTTCACGTGTTCTTCTTTTTTAATATGATCTGCATCAGCTCCAAACCCACCAGTATATCCTTCTTTCAATACCGCAAAGCTGGCAGCATCAATGATATCTGTCATTGTTCTTCCAGTTAGATCGAGTTCCCTAATACTCTGTTGTGCTAAGACTGGTTTAATACTTTTTCCACTTGTCACTTCAATATGACCAGTAGAAGCTAAACCAAGTCTATCTCCCAATCCTATTGTTGCCACTTTATTTCCAAAAGCTTTTGGTTTTGTATACTCCAGAAACGAATTAATTATTCGTCTATTTTCATGCGAGGTTCTGCATTTTTTTGTCTTAGTTCCAACTTTTTCTCCAATCAAATTGTTGTACAGGTCTCCTGTACCCGAAATCAAAATAAAATCTATTCTATTTTCTTTCACCATAATCAGTACATCGTTCTGATACTTTAGAAATGACTTTGTATATACTTTAATGTTTTTCTCAGTATTAGTTGGACAAACACCTTGCTCTAATTGCTTCACAACATCCATCATCTTTTAACCCTCCTAATTTAACCGCTTTCAAAATAGTGTTATTTCACTTTTCTTATTTTATAGAAGAATTTCTTACGATAAGACTCGGCTTAAAACGATAAATCTCACGTGATAAATTTGACTTTTTTTCAATTTTGTCTAGCAACAATTCTGCTGCTTTCTTCCCCATTTCAAATGTCGGTTGCATAATGGTCGTAATAGATGGTGTAAATAGCGATGCATATGGCACTTCATCTATTGTAACCAAGCCTATTTCCTTGCCCAATACATATTCATTCTGTTTTATAAAACTTAAAATTTCTACGAGCGTTAAATCGTTCCCCGAAATAATTGCATTCGGAGGAATAGTAAGTTTAAATAAATTTTCTAGTTCTTTTTGCATACGATTAACCGGTACACTTTTAATGTATTGCGTATCTACTGGTATGCGATGCTTTCTTAGCGCGTTTTCATAGCCTCGTACTCTCTCCAAACGAGGTGTTATATTCGCATTTAACGGTGTTGTCATTATTGCAATTTTGTCATATTTGTTTTCCAATAAATGATCTACTGCTAATTCTGAAGCCAATTCGTTATTTAAAAGAATAGATTCATTTTCTACTTCATCAAGTAGTCGATCGAGAAATATAATCGGGTATTTTTGATTAATGAGCCGACGATATTCTTTAGCATTCTCCTTCATCGGAATTACGATAAGTCCATCCACTTGCTTAGATAAAAGAGTTTCAATATAGTTCAATTCTTTCTCAGGATCATTATCAGCATTACAAATTATTGTTGAAATCCTACGTTCATGACAAACATTTTCTATTGATCTAATGACTTGTGTTGAATACGTATGAAGAATGTTTGCAACAATCACTCCAATTGTTGCTGTGTTTTTTGTTTTCAAGCTTCTTGCGATAGCATTTGGTTGATAATTTAATTCAATTATTGTTTTTTCAATTCTTTTCTTCGTTTCTTCACTCATGTAATCATATCGTGCGTTCAAAAACTGAGAAACAGTGCTTTTAGAAACACCAGCTTCACGAGCAACATGGCTTATAGTTACTTTCCCACGCATAATCATCACCCACTAAATCGGTTTACTAATTCGGTTTAGTAACATCATACATTATCTGAAAATAAAAAACAACAGTATTTTTAAAAAA
Source organism: Virgibacillus sp. W0430 (assembly GCF_051846935.1). NCBI lineage: Bacteria > Bacillati > Bacillota > Bacilli > Caryophanales > Bacillaceae > Virgibacillus > Virgibacillus sp. W0430. The sequence continues at coordinate 40,487 of NZ_JBPYCS010000014.1, read as the reverse complement.
TACTTAATTAGCAGAAAATTGTTAAGGCAATTAATACTTTTCCAAGCGATATACTTGAACGCATTTGAATTACAATTTATACAAAAATTTTGTATGAGTAAAATGTTTGTGGGGGAACAGATGCACGAATCTAACTAGATAATATGTGATCAATTTTACTTCGAACGATATACACATGAATAACATCGTTGATGTTCACTGCAGGTGGATGCTTTCCGCGGGCACGGCTTCAGCCTCCTCGGAAAGCGTAGTGTATATCTACTGCGGTCGGTAGGAATCAATACTAAAATTAACGAATACAAAGAGCGGTTTTTTAACTTCTTAAAATATCACCCACAAATACGTAACTCAATCAAAAATTTTCGCATTATTGACAACTGTATAATTAATTGCTAAACTATCATCTAATCTAAATACATAATTTCCACCTTTTTTATTAAACAATTGTTTTCGTAACTGAAGCGTATATTCAATCCCTCTAATTAATATTCTTCTTTTTCAAGCTAAATTAAGGAAAGCTATTACAACACATTTCAATGATCAACTTTACAGCAATACATTCTTTAAAAATACATATACCACTTAGGAGGATTAATTTGAACAGTAAACGATTAAAAATCAGTTTTTTATGTTTTACCTTAATTATTGTTTTGCTCGTTTCAGCTTGCGGTAACGATAATAGCAGTAGTGGCGAAAAATCAGGTGAAACGCTCTCTGGTGCTTTTGCTACTGGAAGCTCAGGGGGAGCTTATAATTTAATTGGCGGAGGTATGTTAAAGGTTATAAATGAGAACTCTGAAAAGATTCACTTGAACGCTACCACCCCGCCTTCTGTTAGTCAAACACCTCAGTCACTTGAAGACGGACAAGCAGTCTTAGGCTTAGGTATGGTTGACATGATGGAACGAGCGATGGCTGGAGAAGGCGAGTTTGATACTAAGTTAGAGAAGATACAGCCTGTAATGGCCTTATACGACAATGTTATGTCAATTGTTGTATTGGAAGACTCCGAACTTACAAACGTGAACGAATTAAAAGGATTGAAAGTAGGGGTGGCATCCGAATCAACAAAAGATGCAACTGCAGCACTTCTTGAAGAAGCCGGCATAAGTGAAAGCGATATTACGTGGGAATACCTACCATACACTGAAATGGTAGAAGCGATGAAAGATAATAATATCGATGCAGGTATTTACACAGCCTTTCCGAAAAGCGGTCTTTTGGAAGAACTCGCTAGTACAAGAGGGATAAAAATATTAGATATTGATAAAGAAGCTACAGACTCTTTTAACGAAAAACATCCTTTATGGGCTACTACTAAAATACCAAAAGGCACATACCCTGGTGTAGATGAGGACAAATATTTCTATTCTTATTACACTGTATTATACACACATAACGATGTATCAGAAGATCACATTTATGAGATTACAAAGAATTTAATTGAGAATAATAGCGAAGTTGCAGCAGCTCATCCAGGCGGTGAATCCATTACACTAGAAAAAAACGCGGAGTATATTGAACGTGGAATTATTGATCCAGATAAACTGCATCCCGGTGCCAAAAAATATTTCGAAGAAAATGGTGTCATTGAATAATTAATAAAAGCTCAAGGCAATAAATTGGTTTACTATAAATCATTTATTGCCTTGCTTTCACTACACGGTTAAAATTACAACAATGAAATGGAGTGATGATCCTGTTTAGCAACTCTATATTCCAAAACGATAAACAAAAAAGAGCCTTTCAAATTACAATAACTGTGGTAGCCGTGATTTGGGCTTGTTTTCAATTATACACTGCATATTTCGGTATTTTTCCGATCTTACAACAACGTTCCGTACATTTGCTATTTGCTATGGCTATTATATTTATTATTTATCCGTTTGGAGCAAGCGAATCACTAAAAGGCCAATTTAGTATAGGAAAAATCGCATTAATTATACTAACAATTATATCTCTTGGTTATATCGTTATTAACCATATGGACATATGGACACAAACAGGACGGATAACACCAGCTCAAATTATTATTTCGTTAATTGTCCTTCTTCTTATTCTTGAAGCAACTCGACGAACAATTGGTTATTCCCTTCCAATTATTGTCCTTATTTTTATTGGATATGCGTATATTGGAAATATGTTCAGTGGTGCTCTCCATCACAAAGGATATAATACAGCTGAAATTCTACGTTATCAAATAATGGGTGTCGAAGGGGTATTCGGAATTGCTCTAGGAGTTGCATCAACCTTTGTCTTTTTATTTATTTTGTATGCTGCGGTATTGAATATTTCTGGAGCAGGCGATATTTTCATCGATTTGGCAAAAGGACTAGTAGGAAAAGTGCGTGGAGGTCCAGCAAAAATATCGGTCATAGCAAGTGGACTGTTTGGTTCTATATCTGGAAGTGCGGTTGCCAACACAGCAGGCACAGGAAGTTTTACAATTCCTTTAATGAAAAAGACAGGATATTCTTCTCGTTTTGCAGGAGCAGTAGAAGCCGTTTCGTCTACAGGCGGACAATTTATGCCTCCGATTATGGGAGCGGCAGCATTTTTAATAGCCGAAGTATTACAAATCCCTTTTTGGGAGGTTGTAATTTCTGCCGCTATTCCTGCGATATTGTTTTACGTTTCTGTTTTTATTGTCGTTGACGTAGAAGCAATTAAAAAGAATGTAAGAGGTTTGGAAAAAGATGAGGTTCCCAAAATAACAAAGACTTTGTCAAAAGGATGGCATTTATTACTATCGCCATTAGTCCTTGTCTACTTATTACTTATTGTTCAATTATCCCCTATGAAAGCTGGATTCTGGGCAATTGTTGTTACGATCTTATCTACTTTTATAAATCCGAAAAACAGAATGAGCATTTCTAGTATCATTTTATCAATGAGAAAAGGGGCTATTGGTGCGCTTGAAACTACTGTAGCTTGTGCTTCTATAGGAATAGTTATAGGAGTCATTATGCAGACTGGCATTGGCTTTCAACTGTCGTCCTTGCTTGTAAATACAGCAAATGGAAATCTGCTGTTATTATTACTGCTAACAATGCTTGCTTCTCTCGTTTTAGGAATGGGACTACCAACCGTTGCAGCCTATTTAGTGCTAGGTGTAATGGTCGCTCCTGCTTTAATTCAATTAGGTGTAAACCCATTAGCTGCACATTTGTTTATTTTCTATTTCGGTATTATCTCAGCAATTACACCACCTGTAGCACTTGCATCAATCGTAGCAGCTGGTATTTCCGGTGATCGGCCAATGTCCACTAGTCTTACCGCGTTACGCTTAGGTGCACCCGCTTTCATTTTACCGTTTATGTTCGTTTTTGAACCAGCATTAATTCTAAAAGGATCCATAACAGTTACGATTATCAGTGTCATTACAGCAATTATTGGATTGTTTTCTTTAGCGTTTGGTTTACAGCAGTTCTTTATCCGCAATTTAAAACTAGTGGAAAGTGCATGCTTTTTAATTATCGCCATTTCGCTTATCTTTCCAGGGTACATAACAGATGCAATTGGTATTATCGCAATGCTATGTTTAATGATTTTTATAAAAGTTACTACAAAAGACAAAGAAACACGCCTATCTTCAATCGTTTAATCATTTATCCACCTCAAAAAAGCCAGCAACCACCTCTTGTTTTCTATCCGTTCAAATGCCAATAGCGAGATAAGCATAACTCGTACAAGCATTTGAACTTTTTATTTGCAGAACGTTTTTCATGGAAAAATATTTTTCAACCTTATGGATAAGCTATACGTATACGAATTGGAAAGGGGCAAAAAAATCATATGTCAAAAGACAAAAATAAGACAAAAACGAAGAATAAAAGCAAAGAGGAATTAAACGCCATGAAAAACGATAACAAATATAAGCGCAATCGTCCCCCAGGGTGAGGATGAGGATCGATACTAGTTATGACTTAAAGTAATTTTTACACACATGATTCAATTTCATAATTGCCATTTTTAACACATCACAAAAGAACAGAATTTTAAAATCGACTTAAAAATTTAAAGCGAGATTGGTGTCTGCGGTATTCCATGCGGATCCACTCCGCTTTCCGCAGGCAACGCCTCAACTAATTTTAAAGGTTTTTGCCAAAACTTTTAAAATGGATTTTTTCGCTGTTACTTTTCCTGCAGGATCAACGGCTGTACGTCGATTATAGATAATTCCCTAAGCTTCTGATCCCAAAGCTGGAACTGTATATCTTCGAAGATCTTTGGTGATCTTCACCTTAAATACTTTTTGACAAATGCCTTCAGTAGCCAATGGACAATCGATACATTTCTTAAAGATTGTGTATTTCAAGGTCTCGTATTTGGAACCATAGCTATCATATCGATAAGAATGCTCTCTGAAACAGGTAGGCGCAAAGTGTTTATCGAACCATAAGGGTTCAAAGCTAGGTTGACGTATAATGGTCATAGGAAGTGTCCCTCCAGTCTATGGTTTGTAGTCAAACTACCATTGGAGAGGTACTTCTTTTTTTAAGTTTTCAAACCGGTGCCCTGTAAGGGTTTGGAATTATGAAATTCATTTCACTACATAAGTACTAATATTTTATCATATGAACGAGAAAATCCCCTTTCCAACTTACTTAAAGGGGATTTTTAAACAAAATTTTAAGCAATCATTATGGTGGTTTATGTAAGTAAAAGCCACTATTTTAACACTTTTGCTTACATAATCATTCAACAAAGCTCCGAAGCACTTCATCGACATTTGTAACTGTTGCATACGCATTTCCGAGCGTCATTAATGCGTACTCGTGTATTTCTTTCGTAAGCGCGCCAACCGTATCCTCAGGAATAAACACTTCATACCCATAATCAGCAGCAGAACGAACACAATTCTCCACACATTCGTTTGTTAGTACGCCCGTTACAATTACATTTTTAATTCCTAAATTGTTTAATACATAATCAATGTTCGTTGTTCCAAATACGCCAGAAGCGGTTTTACTCAATACGATTTCCGTATTCAAAGGAGCGATTTCTTCAATAATGTCAGCCTCTTTTGTTCCTTTTTTCACATGTATATTTAAGCGTTTATGGCTGAGACTTCGATCTCTCCCATTGACTGTTAATGATTCAATTTTAGAATAAATAATTTCAATTCCATTCTCCCTGCAAAATTGAAGCAGTTTTTGAAGCGAAGGAATAATCGTTTTCTCCACACGATCATAATAATAGTCTAAAATAGAGGGATCCTTTATCGTATCCGCTAAAATTCCATAGCCTCGTTTCGTATCAAAATATTGCATATCTGTTATAACAATTGCCGTTTCGCTTTTTTTAATTTGCGGCATATGCTTTTGATTCCCATATAAATGCATAAGCTTGTTCAGTTGCTCCATTCGTCATCCTCCATTTGATTATTTAGACAAAAGGACAAGTGCTTCATAAAGTACCTGCGTACCGATTGAGCAATCCTCTTTAGAACTCCATTCGTTAGGATTGTGACTTATGCCATCCTTTGATCGAACCAATATCATACCGAAGTCGGTAATTTTCGACATGAATAATGCATCATGTCCTGCTCCACACTTCATTTTAAATAAAGGCAAACCCGTCTGAGTAACTACATTTTCAAACACTTTTATAATTTTAGTCGAACAAGATGCAGGGTCAACCTCCACATTCACCTTTACCTTTGCTTTTAGGCTTCTCTTTTCAGCACATTGATGTAGAAGTCCAATTATTTCATTTTTCATTTGCTCGCGCTTCGTTTTATCAACATGTCGGCAATCAATCGTAAACATAACCTTCTCAGGGATAATGTTAATCCCCCCTGGGTAAAATTGCATCGTCCCTACAGTAGCTACCCCACCCCATTTGATTGCAGCCTTTTCAATTAACGGCAATGACTCAGACATTGCTAACGAGGCATCTACTCGTATGGACATCGGTGTCGCTCCTGCATGATCTGCCCTGCCAATAAACGCAACATCAATCCACACCGTTCCCTGAATATCCGTCACAATTCCAATAGGTAAATTCTCTGTTTCAAGCACTCTTCCTTGTTCAATATGAAGCTCTAAATACGCTTTAATTTCATTTGAACTTCTTCTTGCTAGATGGCAGGTGTCCGGGGTAAAGCCTGCACGCATAAGTGCTTCATCCATTCGTACCCCGTCTCTATCCTTTTTCGCCAGCTCTTCTTCGGTTAAATATCCTGTTAAAGCCTTGCTCCCGATAAAGCCCGTATTAAATCGTGCACCTTCTTCATCCGTAAAAGAAATAATTTCAATTCCGTTTTCAATTGGAACTTGATTTTCTATGATCGTTCGCGCAGCTTCTATTCCAGCCAATACACCTAAAGCACCATCAAATTTTCCTCCATTAAAAACGGTATCTATATGAGAGCCTGTCATTACAACAGGGGCTGTTGGATCCTTGCCTTCAATTTTTCCAATAATATTACCGATTGCATCGATCCTTACTTGTAACCCAGCTGTCTCCATTAAATCGATAATGTAGCTTCTCGCTTCCATGTCCTCCTTTGTTAAAGAAAGTCTTGTAACTCCTTGCTCTCCCATACTCCCTATATCGCCCAGTTCATTTATTGAATTCCACAATCGTTCTTTATTTATTTTTATTTTAGACCCAATGGACATATACTACCCTCCTGCACTTCAACACAATGTTCTATCATTCGTATGTGTACACACCTTTTAAAACAGCTGGAACCTATGTGCTTTCTCACCCACAGCTGCATAAATTTCATCTTTCCACTACGACTACTCGTAATCTATCTTTTAAACAGCAAATTTCGTGTTCTCTTCGTTCGTTTATTTTTCAGCATATAAATGACAGGATACATAATGACCTGTACGCGTCTCACGTAATTCAGGTAGCTCCACCGCACAAATGTCCATTTTCATCGGACAACGTGGATGAAGCGGGCATCCAGACGGAGGGTTGGACGGGCTCGGAATATCTCCTTCTAATATAATTCTTTCTCGTTTTAAAGTCGGGTCTGGAATTGGAACAGCAGATAACAATGCTTTCGTATACGGGTGCAAAGGATCTTTAAATATATCTTCTTTTCTACCTCGTTCAACGACATTCCCTAAATACATTACACCCACTTGATCGCTAATATACTTAATGACACTTAGGTCATGTGAGATAAATAAAATAGTTAAATTGTATTCTTCTTGCAGCTTCTTTAATAAGTTTAAAATTTGCGATTGAATCGAAACGTCTAATGCAGATACCGATTCATCTGCTACGATAAACTTAGGATCTAGCGCTAACGATCGAGCAATACTTATCCGCTGCCTTTGTCCACCACTAAATTCATGGGGGTACCGATCCAAATGATAGTCTTTTAAGCCAACAACATTTATTAAGCGCCGTACCTCTTTATCAAGCTCCTGCTTTGTTTTAAACAATTTATGCGTAACCATTGGTTCAGCAATAATGCCATACACTTTCATTCGTGGGTCTAATGAAGCAAAAGGATCTTGAAAAATAATTTGCATATCCTTTTTTAACAAACGGAGCTCTGATTTAGATAAATTTGATATGTCTTTTCCATCAAAAATAATTTGGCCATCTGTTGGTTCAAGAAGATTTAAGATTAATCTGCCCGTCGTTGACTTACCACAGCCGCTTTCACCGACCAATCCAAAAACTTCTCCTTGATCAATCGATAATGTCACATCATTTACTGCTTTAACATATTGCTTTCTTTTTAAAAGACCATTTTGGATTGGAAAATGTTTTTTCAACTTATTTATTTCAAGCAACGTCTTACTCATATTCTCCATCCTTCCCAGGGTACCAACAGCGATAATAATGCTCGCTCTCTTCGTTTAACGATGTTAGCGGTGGCAGTTCGTTAAAGCATGTTTCGGTTGCTTTTGCACACCTTTCAGCAAAACGGCAGCCTTTTATTTCTTCTAAAGGATTTACTACGTGACCAGGAATCGAGTATAGCGCTCCTTTATCCCCAGATATTTTTGGGATCGATTTCATTAAACCAATTGTGTACGGATGCTGAGGATTTAAGAAAATGTCTTTCACATTTGCCTTTTCAACAATTTGACCGGCATACATTACTAAAACGTACTGACACGATTCGGCAACTACACCTAAATCATGTGTAATAAGTAGAACTGAAAGTCCTTTTTCCGCTTGAAGCTTTTTTAGTAATTCTAAAATTTGTGCTTGTATCGTTACATCGAGAGCAGTTGTTGGCTCATCTGCTATTAATAAATCAGGATTACAAGCCATTGCCATAGCAATCATGACCCGCTGACGCATACCACCAGATAATTGATGAGGGTACTCTTTAACAATTTCTTCCGCGCGTGGGATTCCTACTAAATTTAGCAACTCAATCGATCGATTCCGTATTGTTTTTTTATCTAGACGTTCATGGAGCATAATTGCCTCATCGAGCTGATACCCGATTGTATATACAGGATTTAAAGAAGTCATTGGCTCTTGAAAGATCATCGCTATTTCTTTTCCGCGCAATTTTCTTAAATCTTCTTCCTTAAGCTTTCGCAGGTCTTTTCCTTTATAAAGAATCTTCCCACCTGTAATTTTGCCAGGAGGGGAAGGTACGAGTCCCATAATCGACAGAGAAGTAATACTTTTCCCACTGCCAGACTCTCCTACAATGCCTACAATTTCTCCCTTTTTTAAATCAAAGCTCACCTGATCAACAGCCGTTATGTTTCCTTCCGCTGTAAAAAATGTTGTCTCAAGTGCTTGAATGGACAATAAATCGCTCACGTTATCACCTTCTTCTATCTATCTTTCAGCTTCGGATCTAAATAGTCTCGCAATCCATCACCTAACAAATTAAAGCCCATTACAACTAAAAATATACAAATCCCCGGCAATGCTACAGTCAATGGAGCAATCGTCATAATCGACCGCCCTTCTCCAAGCATACTCCCCCAATCAGCAGTCGGCGGCTGTGCACCTAAACCTAAAAAGCTAAGTGAAGCTGTTTCGGTTATCATCCAACCAATATTCATCATCGATTGAACGACGATATAGGCAGATATATTTGGCAAAATATGTTTAAATACCGTTTTACTTTTACGGTTTCCGATTGCATTTGAGGCCTCAATAAATTCCATTTCTTTTAACGATAACGTTACGGAACGGGTTAACCGTGCATAAAATGGAATGTTTACTGAAGCTACAGCGATTAATGCATTCTTTAATCCTGGCCCTAAAAAAGCAACAATTAAAATAGCCAATAATATTGCTGGAAACGCCATTAAAACATCAATAAAGCGCATAATTATGTTATCTATTCGCTTATGACTCATCGCTGCAAACACCCCAAGACTGACACCAGCAAGCATTGCCATAAGTGCAGCAGCTAAGCCACTTAATAATGTCACTTGGCTTCCATAAATTAGACGACTTAGCATATCTCGACCTAAATGATCCGTACCTAAAATATGACCTTCCGTACCTATTCCCGCTAGCCTTGCTGCTGGGTTTACTTGATCGGGATTCATTGGTGCTAATATTGGTGCTAAAATAGCTATAAGTACAAACGCCCCAACGAGTACGGAGCCGACAACAATATAATTATGCTTTTTGAAAGCGTTACGTATGAATTTCCTTTTATTCGCAACAGGTAACTGATCTGCATTCTCCTTTGTTACATCCACCATTTAAAACTCCTCTCGCGCCCGTTTAGCCGTCATTTTGTTTGAATTCTCGGATCAATAATGCTATACAGTAAATCAACGACTAAGTTTACGAGCGCAAAAATTAAAGCTAAAATTAGCGTCCCACCAATTACTAAAGGATAATCTCTCGTTAATATCGCGTTCATGAGCATTTGCCCAATTCCAGGCCATGAAAACACAACCTCCACAACGACAGCCCCGCCAATCACGTATCCTATTTGCATTCCGATTACCGTAACTACAGGAATTAATGCGTTACGCAGCACGTGAATTAATATGACCCGTTTCGCCTTTGCCCCTTTCGCTCTTGCCGTTCGTATATAATCCTGTCTGATTACTTCAAGCATGGATGATCGCATCATTCTAGCAATTACGGACGCAGGAACTAGAGAAAGTGTAATTGCTGGTAAAACTAAATGATAAAGTAAATCGAGCATTCCACCTCCATCAGGTGAGTAAATACCTGACGACGGAAACCATTCCAACATTCCTGAAAAAATTATAATTAAGAGCATCCCAAGCCAAAAAATTGGAAGACTTATGCCGGTTAGTGGAAAAAGGATTAGCAAACGATCAATCCATGTATTTTGTTTCACCGCAGAAATGATACCAATAATCATCCCAATCGGAATTGCAATAAGTAAACTACCGACCGCCAAATATGCTGTCGCCACAATTTTTGATAATACAAGTGTTAAAACTTCCTCGTTATACGTAATGGAACGACCGAAATCAAGTGTCACAATATCGCTTAACCAAATAAAATATTGCGTAAAAATGGAAGCGTCCAACCCCATTTCCGCCCGAAGATTAGCCAAGCTTTCTTCGGTAGCATAGGAGCCAAGCAATAATTGCGCGGGGTCTCCAGGGGCTAGTCTCATGCCTACAAATATTAAGATCGATACGCCAAAAAACACAGGGATTAGCCAAATAATTCGATGAATTAAATATGAAAACATAACGGTCCTACACTCCTTATGTGAGGCTTAAATGCGGACGATACGTTGTTAAATATTTAAGCGATTCACATACTCATTTCTTTTGCTTATGAGGAAACATACGCCCGCTCGAAGCTACATAAGTAAGATGGAGCGGGCGCACGGTAACAAATTATTTTCCTATCTTTGATACATCCATCATTTGAGATGGGTGAAGCTGGAATCCATTAAGCTCCGATGTCATCGCTGCCGTTTGCTTCGCATAATCAACAAATAGCATGGCAGCTTCTTCCGTTATAATTTTGGAAGCCTTTTGATAAAGTGCACTTCTTTTTTCAAAATCGGTTTCAACCCTTGCTTCATCAAGTAACGTAGTCACTTCTTCATTTTCATAATAGCCACTATTAAACAACGGAATGTTATTGGACGAATAAAGATTTGTCATCACGTTATCGTCATCCCCTGTAATAGCCATCCAAGATAGCGCCCACATATCATTGACGTCTCGACCACCTTGGTTTACCTCATCAAGAAAAGCGCCCCATTCCATTTTTTCAATTCCTACTTCTATCCCGACATCTGCTAAATAACTTTGGATTGCGGTAGACATTGCAACCGGCTGTTGCATTCCAGAACCTGATTCAGGTATTACAAAGTTAATTGAAATATCGCCTTCACTGTACCCAGCTTCCTCTAGTAATTGTTTTGCCTTCTCTGGATTGTACGGATACCCTTCAATACTTGGGTCATGTCCGTTATACGCTGGTGCTAACGGCTGCGTTGCTGCAACACCTGTACCTTTTAAAATGTCATTCACAATCGCTTCCTTATCAATTGCATAGTTAACTGCTTGCCTTACTTTTAAATCTCCAAATGGTTCTTTTCTAATATTTAACCCAACGTACCACAGATGCGGGCTTGCTTGCGTAAGCATTTCCAGATTACTGTCCCCTTCAATTTCTTCAATGCTGTCTGGATTCACATCGTAAATTAAATGCGACTCTCCATTCATTAAACGCGTTACTCGTACAAGATCTTCCTTGACTGGTGTAATAACTAACTTGGCTATTTCTGGTGCACCATCCCAATATTCTTTGTGCGGAGCTAATTCAATTTGAACGCCTCGTTGCCAATTTTCAAGCTTAAATGGACCGCTACCAATCGCATTACTCGCAAAATCCTCCCCAGATTCTTGAACTGCTGTAGGACTTACAATTCCACCGATGATCGTAGCCATATTAAAAAGAAATGAAGCTGTTTTTTCTTGTAAAACAAATTTAACTGTGTACGGATCAATAACTTCTATTTCTTCAATCATTCCATAATAGAAATCTGCTAAAGGAAAAGGGCCGTAATGATGTTCATGATTTTCGTCAATCATACGATCATACGTAAATTTAACCGCTTCAGCATCTACATCCGTCCCATCGTGAAACATTGCGCCTTCCCGTAAGTAGAACGTGTATTCAAGCCCATCCTCGGAGATATCCCATTCTTCAGCTAGTCCTGGAGCTATTTCAAAAGCCTCCTCTTTCCACTGAACTAACGTATCAAACATATTATAATGAACCCGATGGGTGTTAACATCCGTCGCTTGTCCCGGATCCATCGTCGTTGCATCAGCGACTAGATCTACTACGAACGTACCGACAGAAGACGTTTCCGCATCCACCTCATCCGTATTTTCTGCTGGTGATGCGTCATTAGAAGTAGAACTCTCCTCTTTCGGCATACACCCTGCAGCCAAAATAAGTATTCCAACCAAAACAAAAAGCAATAAATTTAAAATATTCCGTCTTTTAAAAGTGTAAAATCGCAATTTTTGTACCTCCCTATTATATTTTTACTGATTACTAATATTATCGAATAGTATGACAAATAAATTTTAGTACTCTTTCACATTTTTTATACCTTACTTTTGGGTACTAGCACATAAAATTCCGATAATTTTACTCTTCTAATTTCAACCATTTATTTTTCACGCCAAAAGTGTCCATCAATCGAAAGCAAAATAACACGTTTAAATAATGAGTTGTATCCGTTAAGTCCATTCCCAATATTTCCTGAACGCGTTTCAATCGGTATGTATACGTGTTTTTATGTAAATGCAAATGCTGAATAACTTTATCCGCCTTTTGATTAAATTCACAGTAGGCTTCGAGCGTCAATAATAAATCTATTTTATTCTTATGCTTGTACTCAATTAACGGCTTCAAATGGTCATATACAAATTGATATTGTTCCTCTTTAGATAATCTCATCATCATATGATAGATGCCCATATCTTTATACGTTATAATTTTATTTTTAAATCTTTTTTGGTTTAAAATTTCGTTCCCTTTCCTAATATCCAAGTACGATTGAGATAAGTTTTCAATTTTCGTTATAAACCGGCCAATAACACCAGACACATCTCTTTCTTCCAAATGGAAATGTACTGCTTTCTTCCACTCCTTCATTAATAAAAAACTCTTTTCAATTAACTCATCCTCCTTCCCTTTATCATTCCAACAAATTAAGGCATGAAATCCGCTCTTTCCTAAAAATAAAATACTGCCCGGATTTTGTTGCACGATAATTTGTTCAAGGAACCATTTCAATCGTTTTATTTTCTTTTGCATTCCTATCGGCTGAACAATTTGCATGGATATAAAGTTGTATTTATTTCCTTCTTTTATACCTAGATGCTGTGCTTGAGCTTTCACTAAATCCAAATCAACATTTTCTATAACATCTTCCAAAAACTCGCCCTTCATTTGCTCTTTTTCTTCTTCAATCGATTCTTGCTTTAACAGCTCGAGTGCAACAACTGTACTCGCCTGCTCCAGTGCAATGATCTCATCATTACCGAGCATCTCCACACCCTTCACAACAATAAGCCCCTTTAATTCTGCCGCACCAACAGCAGGTAAAATATTTATACGATATGGATCGTCTTTAATAGTCATTTTCCTTTTTGTATCAATGGATTCCCTTAGTTTATCCATGTAATGGGGAATATGGTGAATCTCCCTTTCCCCCTGCAGGGTACTCGCTACTTGCTGGCAAAAACGATCGTAAATAATAACCTCTTTATCAATAATTTGAGCTACCGTTTCTGCAATTTCTTCAAAGCCCTTTTGCTGCAACACAATGTTTGTCAGCTTTTCATGTGTACGCGCTGCAAATTCAAGACGCTTATTCTTATTTTCTATTTCATAATTTAGTTGATTTAAGCTTCGAACTTGATTTTCAATTTCTTCAAATAAAAACCCACGCTCCATTGCCATAGAAGCTTGACTACATACCGCTTCCAGCAGCTGTAAATCTTCCTTCCTAAAATGAGCATTTGTCAAGAAATTATTTATCGAAACAACCCCATAGCACGTATTATTTATAATAAAAGGACAGCACATCGCACTTTTAGACTTCGCCGCTACCCCACCAGAAACTTTAGGGACTGCCAAGTCAAAAAACTCTTTATTTTCTTTACGAATTGTTGCCATCCCTTCATATACATCATCCGAATGCTCAAACATCATGGGCTTTTGCAGTACATACGTGAGCCCTGTAATGGATTCACCCGGCTTAAACCTAATTCGCTTAATATAATTCCAATTAAAGCCACTTGTCACCTTTGGAATAAGATACGTTTCATCATTATCAACAAGATAAATACTACCCGCATCTGCAGCTTCAATTACTTTTAACGTATTATCTAAAATTTGCTTCAAAACATCTGTTAAACGCAACGAAGACGACAACGTTTTTGAACTATACAAGAGCAAATCTTTCGCGTTTAATTGATATTCCACATCTTGAATTTTCTCAATGTATTCCCATTGTTTTTTTAATATGGTACGTAATAGATCGGATTTTTCTGTATTGATTTTTTGTGCAAATGATAACTCAACATAATTGTCCTTCATCAAGCAAATCGTTATTTTATCGTCCTGTTTAAAAGCAAGCGAATGATTAAGTAATAAATACGTTTCATCTTGATCCTGTTTATTTTTAAAACGGATTGCATTTAAGTCCAAATCCAATAACAGCGCGAACTTCTTCGTAATTTCAATAAATTGATTCATAGTATCGTTTTTCAAACTATCACCTCTTATTGAGAGTTGTAAATGCTAACAAAAGCCTTAAAATTTTTCTATTCTTGTTTTATAAAAATTAATATCACATTCAAATTGTTCACACAAATTTTTATATTCTTATTACATAGAGCGTGTTATAGCTTTTAACTTATTGATGACCTAAATCACTCCCTTTATATCGAGATTGTTTAACTATTATATCATTATGCAAATATTTAAAGATCCAGTTAATAAACTTATTAATTCTCATTACAAAAAAGCTCCCATATGAGTGATGTTTCATCACCAATGTAGGAGCAAATATATTAAATAGGGGTCATTGTTCTTAACATTAAATACACAGTATAAATTATTAGAAAAGGAGACCTTTATCAAATTCACAGTTCACTTATTTTATGAATAGCTTTCTCTCCACGTCTGCAAGTAATTCAATCCCGGTTTCTGTCACAATAAACGATTCCGTAATTTCTACGCCATAGTTATCCATCCAAATTCCAGGAATCATATGAAGTGTCATGTCTGGCTCTAGTATTGTTTTATCTCCTGGTCTTAAGCTAATGGTCTTCTCGCCCCAATCAGGAGGATAGTTAACACCAATAGAATAGCCAATACGAGATTCCTTCTCAAAGCCATGCTTTTTAATAGAATTTCGCCAGACCATTTCCACCTCTTCACTCGTAACACCTGGCTTAACAGCTAGCAACGCTTCGTTTATTCCTTCAATCGCTACATTTGCCAATGTTTCCATTTCTTTTGTGGGCTCCCCAATAACTAATGTTCTAGCCAAAGGAACGTTATAGCGCTTATAAGTACCGGATAACTCCAATATCACTGGATCTCCTTGCTTATATTTCTCATCTGTCCATGTAAGATGACATGCATTTGTTTTTTCACCAGATGGAAGTAGTGGTGGAAAACAAGGGTAGTCCCCACCAAACTTCTCCGTTCCGCTTATTTGTGCATGATAAATATCTGCAACAACATCACATTCTCGAACGCCTGCTTCTATTCGGTCAGTTGCCTTCTTCATAGCTTTACTTACAAGTAGTCCGGCACGTCGCATATACTGTAATTCTTTTTCCGACTTAATTACTCTAATCCAATTAATAAGATTCATAGCATCTTTAAATGTTGCATTTGGCAGCGTTTGCGTCAGAATTATATAATTTTGTGCGGTAAAAAAGTATGTGTCGTATTCCATCCCTATAGATTTTCTATCCATTTTTCTACTTTTTATAACTTCGCACATAAACTCCATCGCATGCTTTGTCTCTGATTGTACATAGTCGTCTGAATATGAAATAATATTTTCTGCTCGCAACCAAGTGGTATGATGGGCCCCTGTTTCATCAATACCTCGCCCTACCCAAATCGGTTCTTCCTCATTAAGCGAAACGATTAATAGTTGATGTGTGTAATAGGACCATGCATTATATCCACTTAAATAATTTATATTTGCTGGATCCGTGACCAATAAAACATCGATACCTGCTGAGTTCATTTTTTCTTTCGTTTTTTTCACTCTTGTTTTATATTCTGCAATTGAAAAATCAGTCACTTTCGTTCTCCCTCTCAGTTCAGTAATTAAGTAGCTTTATTCATTTTTTGAAAAACTCCGTATTCATCACTAGAGTTTGGAAGTTCCTATAGAATCAATTTATTACTTATATATAAAAGGTCGATTACTTTAATATTTCTTGTTCTGCTTCCTCAATTTCTTTTTCAAGCGTTTCTAAAATTACTTGTGCATCTCCTCCAACTTCTTCCACGTAAACATCCCTTGCGCCTAAAGAAGTTTCTTTAAATGCAGCTCTTTCTTCAGAAGTTAGCTCAAGTATTTCTATATCAGCTTCCTGCAAGCCTTTTAAAGCTTTTTGTTCTTCTTCATCAACAACGCTATACACCCAATCTGTTACTTCGTTTAACGTATCCTGAATTAATTGTTGATCTTCGCTCGATAATGATTCAAAAAAATCTTTATTCCCTACTGTGACTGTAGTATATATATGATGTCCGGAAAGCATTAAGTAGTCTTGGACTTCATGAAAATTATTGTTATACGTGTAAAAAAGTGCATTTTCTTGTCCTTCTACCATTTTCATTTGTAAGCTTGTGTATATTTCTCCGGCATCCGTCGGCGTTGGATTTGCTCCCATTACTTTATACGATTCAATCAATAACGGCGAGGCCATCGTACGCATTTTAAAATTCTTCATATCTTCCGGTGTTTTTAATGGTTTATTTGCGGTCCAATGCATAAAACCAGTCGTCCAATAATTAAATGATTGGATTCCTTTCGACTCGTATTGTTTAGCTAAAGTTTCGTTTAGTGCAACACTTTCGTCTAATACTTTCTTATTCACTTCCATGCTATCGGAGAAAATAAATGGAATTGCCATTAACTGGTTTTCAGGAATTATAGATCCTGTAATACCCGGTGATGAAATAGAAAACTCAATCGCACCACTCTCCAAAGACTTTAACAAATCAACATTAGTACCAAGCTGACCATACGTGTAGACATCAACCGCAATACGCCCATCCGTCTTTTCTTCCAAAATATCTTTGAATTTATTTACGTATAGATCCATAACATCTCCGGGACCTTCTTCATGAGCAAATCGTAGCGTAATATTCTCACCCTCATCGTTACTTGCACTCTTCTCCTCAGCGCTCGTCTCACCATTATTATCTTCAATATCTTTAGAAGCCCCACTACCACACCCTATGGTGATAATTGAAAGTAGGAACAGTAGCATAAACACGACTAAACTTCTTCTTTTCTTTAACATATCATTTCCCCCTGACAATTTTTTTAATGCCAAACTAGAACCTGCGTTCCCAAAAAGGACATCACCCCCTTTTCATAGTCAAAGAGCTATCCCAGTACCATACGATATGCTGTAATTAAACTGGGATACAATATAAGTATTAAATTTACAACCATTAAAATTGCAATGTATGGAATTACGCCCTTTGCAACTACCATATATGGTTTATTAAAAACAGCACATGCTGTAAAAATATTCACTCCAAATGGTGGTGTGACAGTACCCAATGTGGCTTGCATTGTTACCAAGATTCCTACTGCAACCGGATCTACACCAACCCCAACTGCGACCGGAGTAAATATTGGAGCTAGAATAGCAATTGCAACGAGAGAATCAACAAACATACAAGAGACAAAGAAAAATAAAGACATAATAAGTAAAACTTGTAAGGTGGTTGGGTCACTTCCCATAATTGATTCTGTTAATAATTGTGGAATCCGTAAATATGAAATGATCCAAGAAAACGCCCCGCCAGTAGCTAATAAAATAAACACAACACTCGTTACGACTCCAGTAGAAGCAGCAATGGATATTAATTGACGTAATGTTATTGAACGGAAGAGAAGAACCTCTAAAATAAATGCATATAATACAGCAAATGCTGCAGCTTCTGTTGGACTAAATAAGCCTAAATAAATACCACCGAGAATAAGTACCGGAAAGCCAATTGTTAAAGCAGATCGTTTAAAAGATGTCCAACGTTGCTGAAAGGTAGCTTTTGGGAATACCGGCACTCCCTTTTTTATGGCAATAATATACTCATAAACAGCAAATGCAATAAATATCATTACACCTGGAATAACTCCTGCGATAAATAACTCACCTACTGATGTACCTGTCAACATACCATAATAAATCATCACAATACTCGGTGGTATTAACATTGCAATACCTGATGAATTAACAATCAGCCCCATAATGTGTGAGTCTTCATATCCATTTTCTAAAGCTCTTTTCCTCATGGGAGGACCGATGGCTGCAACTGTTGCCTGCGTTGATCCAGATACAGAGCCAAACAGCGTACTCGCAGCTGCCGTTACAATACCTGTACCACCTCGCACATGCCCAACTAAATCTCGTATAAAATCTAATAATCTATTCGATGTTTTACCTGCTGTAATAATATCAGCAGCAAAAATAAACATTGGTATAGCTAATAGAACGAATGCTTCAATACTACTAATCGATTGTTGTACAAATAACGTAAAGTCCAAATTCGGTGTATAAATAACCATAAAAGCTAAACACGTTACAATTAAAACAATCATTATTGGAAAATTTAGGAGAAGCATCAGAAATAATAAAGCTATTAGAAACCACATCACGATACGAATCCCTACTTTCTACATTTGCTATTGTTCTGTTTCAATAACAAATTAATATTTCGATTTACGAAAAGTAATAGTAACAAATTCGACGAAATAGCGGACTGTCGCCAACATAAACCCAAAAGGTACAACACTCATTACGAGGTACATAGGAATCCTTAGTACATTCGTCGTCTGCTTAAGATCATATAAATTAATTACGTACTTTATAGAAAGATAGGTTACAACAGCTAAAACAACACTCGTTACTAACGTAATAAAAATAGATAACAACCTCTTATGTTTTGTAGGGAGCAAATCATACAAACCAGACATTTCAATATGCATTCGTTTTCTTACCGCATAGCTCAGACCAATAAATGTCATAACGACGATTGAAATTTGTCCTATTTCCTCTGTCGAAGCCCAACTTATCCCTAATAAATACCTGCTAGTTGCGTTACCAATTAACATCACACTCATTAAGATTGTCATTATACTTAAGATATATTTTTCACACATTGTCCAAACGATATCGATCCTTGCCATCACTTCTTTCATATTCAACACCTTCTATTTAAAAGTTTGCAGTGTGATACGTACTTTGCATAGATTCCACTGTGTATAATTGATTCAAATCTGCTAGTGCCATTCACAAAAGGGCGTCGCTTGCTAATGCTTACCTAAGTAATCAAAAATTTGTTTAAATATAGCGTAATTACTCGTTACAACCTCAATATTTAATAACGCTTCCAAACTCTCTTTACATTCGAATGCTCGAAAATTAGTACAAGAAATAAATAGACAGTCAGCCTTCTCGATTTCCTCCCGATCCTCTTGTATAAAATTAATAATCTCTTGCGGTTCTACGTGACCAATGTCTGCATCACTTTGTAGGCCAAAGCCTTTAGAATAGGTTATATGAAAGCCTATGTTTTCTAATTCGTCGGAGATATGTGTATGTAATTCGTCAATATAAGGCGATATTACTGCAAGCTTCTTTGGCTGCAAGTGCTGTAAACATTCAATCACTGCACTAAAAGCAGTTAAGCTTTTACATCTTAAAAAAGTAGCAATTTTTCTTTTAATTTCCGCGTCCCCATCTGTTCCATATATCGACCCTGCCGAAGTACAACCGAAAATTCCTATATCAGGTTGCACACTCCTTAAATATTCGATTGCTCTCGGAACTTCTTCTTTAAGCATTTTCTTTTCTGATTCCACAGTTACTTCTTCTAACCACATACGTTCTGAATGTATTGAAATACTGTGCGGCAATATTCGTTTTAAATCATACTCTAAAGTGGTGTCTGTATGCGGTAGCAGCAAAGCAATTTTTTTGCGATTAATAGAGTTTTTCACGTAGGCATGTTCCTTTCATTCTTTATGTTGATTGCAATGAATAGGCTTACATTTTTTATTACGATGTTTTATTCAATAAACGCTTCACTGTCTCAGAGAGTATCTCTACGCCAAGCTCTAAGCAATTTTCATCTATATCAAAAATAGAAGTATGTAAATCACGTTCGATCCCATCGTTTAAGGAACAACCGAGAAAGAATAAAGCCCCTGGTACTTTTTCAGTCATATGCGCAAAATCTTCTCCTACCATTCCGAATGGACCACGATGGACTTTTATAGTTTTATGCATATGGTGAACTGAATCCTCAAGCAATTTATTTATTTGTGAATCATTTTTAAGAGGTGGCTCGCCTTTATGCAGCTTGAAGTCATACGTCCCTCCAAATGATTGTACAATTTTAAATACTTGCTCCACTTCTTCTGCAAGCTTCCTTCTAGCATCTGGTGAGAAGCTCCGTAATGTACCATTTATTTTAACTTCCGTTGGAATAACATTACTTGCTGTTCCAGTAGCTACTTTTCCAATACTTGCAGCAACCGGATCTAATGGAGACACTCTTCTACTTACTACACCATAAAATGCTTGCAATACGGAACCAAGCATCCAAATAGGATCTTTCGTTAAATATGGATAAGCACCGTGTCCTCCAAAACCATGAATAGTCGCTTCAAATGTATCTACACTAGCCATACTATAACCGTCATTTATTTGAATTTCCCCAACTGGTAGCCATGGACTAACATGTAGAGCGAGTACAGCCTGAACATCATCTAACACCCCGGACTCTACCATATATGGCGCGCCTGTTAGTCCATGTTCATCCATATCTTCTTCAGCTGGCTGAAAAATAAATTTTACTGTACCCCGTAATTTACCTTCTGCAAACTGTTTTGAAATTAAATGAACCGTGCCAAGTAAAATGGACGTATGGGCATCGTGCCCGCATGCGTGCATTACTCCTTTATTTTTTGAAACAAATTCATGCTTCGTTTCCTCTACTATTGGCAACGCATCCATATCAGCTCGCAACGCAATAACTGGTCCCGTTCCAGATGATACTGTAGCAACTACGCCATTTGGTGTACCAACACGCTTTTTTATTTGTATATTATTAATTTTGTTTAATTCCCGAACAATATATGCCGAAGTTTTGAATTCCTGAAAACTAAGCTCTGGATGCTGATGTAAATCTCGGCGCCAACGCACTAAAAGTTCTTTCAAACCTTCTTTAGTATTAGTAGAACGATTTTCTTGTCTATCTTTTACAGTTTCTAAATTTGAATCGGCATCCCTATAATTCACAATTTTCCCCTCCTGCTTCTTCAAAATGTTCCTATTCATTACGTTAGAAAACATGGTGTAATTAAAAAAGTTTGAAACTTTTCTAATTGGTTCATATTATAAGTTCAGTAAATTTTCTGAACAATTAATAATGTGTATGATTAATTTTTTTCAAGATTAGACAATTTGCTAGATGAATTTTCCTGAATTTCAAATATATTACCGGGTACAGATAAGTGTTTCTGGGGATTATAAAGAAGATCGGCTTGTAGAAAAAAAAAAACGGCTTTTGTCTTATTTTCTCAATAAGAAAAAGTCGTTTCAGAATAATATTGATAACTGGGTAAAAATCAAAATATTAATTGGTGCTATCCCACTCAACTTGAGAATTATATTCAACACGTACACATCATACAATAATTTTTCTCTCTTTATGATAAACTTCTTAAACTATGACATTGATTCTTTAACATATTTCTTTATTTAATCCTTTGCAAATAACCCCGAATGCCATACTTTAATACTTAAATTTAATAATAAAACATCGTCTTGGTTATTTAATGACATATTCGTTAATGATTCTATTTTTTTTAAACGATATAGCAATGATTGTCTATGAAGATTTAGTATTCTAGCTGCCTTGCTACTATTACCCTTTTGATCTTCATAGACAATCATTGCTATGAAGATTTAGTATTCTAGCTGCCTTGCTACTATTACCCTTTTGTTCTTCATAAATGATAAACGTCTTAATCAAATCCATCTCTCGCTTTTTATCATATTCAATCAATGGTGAAATTGTAGCGTATGCAATAGATCTTATTTCTTCATTATCTACAAGATTTAGTATTACTCGATTTAGTTGAGTATCTTCAAAACTTACTCGATGACCCATGTCCCGTTCAAGACCCATTTTCAGGGCTACCTTTGCTTTTTTATGACTGTTATAAAATTGTTTAATACCACTATCGTGCTTTCCAAATCCCCACCAAAAATCAACCCCTGGTAATAAGGTATGCAATCGTTTATCAACGACATCTAAAAACTGATTAACGAGTAACGTATCATCATCTGCATCGGATTGTAAAAAAACAATCAAATATTTACCATCATACGACAATGCTACTTGTTTGCGAACCATACGAGCGGCATAATGAATTTCTTCTCCCATATAATAAATAATACTTTTCGTACCGTGCTCCAAATCTTTGTATCTAGACTCTGACAATTCAAAAAAATTGTTTGAATAACCGACAATACATATATAAGGCAATTCTAAATTGTATCCAAGAAGTATTGCTTGGGAACAAACTCGTTCATCCTCTGCAAGATCAGGATGCTTTATTATATCCGATATGAATTCATTGCGTAAGCGTATTTCCGTTTGTACAATTGCATTTTCACGCGAAATCCAAAATGCAGTCGCCGCGGATAAGTTTTCTAAAATTTGCAGCTTGCTATCGTCTAATTCGTCCCCTTCCTTAAATAATATAATAAAATACCCTTCACCAGACCGAACTAATCCAGAAGAAATTTGTTTTTTTACAAGAAGTTTATTATTGTACTTCAAAGTATGTATGTAAGCCGAAAATAAATCATCGTTGTCAACTTTCGTATCTAATTCCAATTTTCCCCACAAAGATAACAATTCATCTGGATTAGATTTCCCGTATTTAATACGTCCTTTTGTATCTTTATAAACAACGGACCATCCTAGTTTATTTTCTAAGTAAAATATAAGCTCAGATAAGTCCTTTCCTTGAACAACTGAATCAATAAACTTTTTTTGAATCATCCGTTCCTGACCTTGCCCATGCCTTGTATGTTGAATGCTATTTAATTTTTCAGCGGCTTGTCTTTGAACATCTGCAAAACGAATTTCCCAAGGGAATTCTATAATAATGAAGTTATTTTTAGTAGCAAAATCAACTACCTCTTTAGGTAACTCTATGATATGATGCCCCATCGCAATCCCTAAAGCAGAAGCACCAGATGTATAAACGTCTTTGATGAAGACGAGTAATTTACTTAGGTCTTTTGCACATTCTACACCCGCAGTTAAAATAAATTCATTCTCTCGAACAAAGTTTTCCACTGGACCTTCAAGAGATGATACCCATTCAACTTTATTTTTTCTTAAAAGTTCATGCCCCGTACGTACATTTCCTTGCATTGATTTTACAACCGGAAGTTCGAGTATATCTTGAACTGTCATCGTCATCTATAGAACGCTCCCTTACTTAGACCCCCAACTTTATCACTTGATGAGCAACTACCATTATTCGAGGTACATCTTTTTTGGAATTTGGAATCATGGCTAAACATAAAACAATAAAATTCATTCAACATATAAATAAATCTATTAAAATAGTTTTTTATTGAATTATATAATAAATCTGAAACATTAGTCAAAATTACTTAAAAAAGTGTTTCAAATACTTCTATTTTACAAATAAAACTATAGAGTAGGGTAACCTTTTTCAAGGCTACCCCCTCATCAAACCGTACGTGCCCTATTAAGGCATACGGCTTACCAATGTGTTACAATAGTAATCAGTGTTCAAATTCTTTGTGCGTAATACATTTTACGAACACGGTCGGGAGTGTAATACTCCTTACCTTTTTCTTTTGCCCTTTGGATTCTTCGGGCATGTTTGACACGTTGTTTTTCTTTCATTCGTTGGATGTAGCTAATTAAACTAAAGCCATAGATTTTATGGTAGTAATACCAATATGATGGGATAAGTCCAATTCCCGCAAAATATTCATTATTCCATTTTGTGGTCATTAGCCATCCCTTTCGTTGATTAGGATGTTGATGTATCATGGCTACCCTTAATCTCCTGCGGATGTATCCGTCAATCGCTAACAGTTCATTTCCAAAGGCCTTAAAGAAACATTGACTTTTGAATCCATAATTTTCATTTTCTTTAATCGCTTCATGAATAGTTAGGAAGTAATTGACCTTCCCACGTATGATTGGGTTAACCATGTTTATCCACTTTTTTTTTACTATAAGTGAAAGTTTTCTTAGTTTTGGCTTTGATTTTCTGCCTGAAATCTTTCCACGTTTCAATTTTGGGTTTCGCAATGTAGTACGGCTTTCCGTCTTTCTTGCGTTCCCTCCAATGTTCGAATGTGAAACCTAGAAAATCAAAATCATCATCATTAAAATCAACAAATTTTGTCTTTTCAGATGCAATCTCTAGCCCTAATTCAGTTAACTTTTCTATAGTGATTTTAGCCGCCTTCTTGACATCTTCTTCTGTCTTTGCAAATAATAGAAAATCGTCTGCGTACCTCACAAACCGAATGTTATGTTCAGCTAATATCCAATCAAGTTCGTTAAGATAAACATTAGCCAGTAGTGGTGAAATGACTCCACCTTGCGGTGTACCGGAATCTACTCTGTGATATTTTCCTTCTTCCATGTAGCCAGCCTTTAACCATGACCAAATCATGTCGAGTACAGTTCCATCAGCGATATATTTGTTTAATATTCTTATCAACTTCTTATGTGGAATATTATCAAAGAACCCTTTAATATCCGCATCAAAGATATAGTTATATCCCTGTTCAATGTTCGCCATGATTATTTGCATGACACGCTTAGCTCCCCGATTCGGTCTGTATCCACAGGACCATTTATGGAAAATTCCATTTTCGAATTTTGGTTCTAACACATTGACTAATGCTTGTTGAACGATTCGATCTTCTATAGTTGGTATACCTAAAGGACGTTTATCACCGTTTTTCTTAGGAATGTAGTGTCTTCTTACAGGTGTAGCTTTGTATTCTTTCCTTCTCAACTTCTGTAAGAGTAACTCAAGATTCTCTTTTAAGTTATAGTGATAACTATCAATTGTTTCGCCATCGATTCCTCCCGAGCCATTATTTCTTTCTACATCTTCCCAAGCTGTTTTAAGTTTCCTATCAAATAAAATTTGTCCGTAAATACTATGCCACTTGAATTTTAACGCTTGATTCATTTGTATATTTCACACCTTTCACTGTGTACATTCAGTTCGTTTATACCGAAGTATCGTAGCTGTTTTCATTACACATCTTTACAGATATGAAGCCACAAGGTCGTTCCCCTTCCGTTCATGTATTGTTTTGGTCAATGCATTACTTCCGTACTATGAGAACGTCTGACTTCTTTACTCATATTTATTATTTCGGATTACCCTTATAAATAAATATCCTTTCGGTTAGAGTAAAGACCTCGCGGGGTCACCGTACCTTCTTTGGATACATACCCAGCACCAACACTAGATAAATTGTTTCTATTCGACTGATTCATTGAGCAGAAACCTAACTCATTCTGGACTTCCCATCTTTTTCGCGTGGTCGTCAACTTATCCAGCCGCCGTGCTTCACACTTACTGCATTTGGGTCTGCATCCCGACTACGGGTCTCTCGATTGTCCGCATCTCCTTCAGACATCACCTCACGATAATGCCCTAGATTAGTCTTCACCAGTTGTATCAGTACTCTAGTGGAAGGATTTTCACCTTCTAGAAAATAAGTCTTCCAGGATTCAGGGGTCGTGTTTACAAAAGTAACGTACTCCAACCTTTAACAACTTATTTAGCGCAGGTAAACCTGCGCAAGGTACGGCTGCCCGCCGCACAAAAAACTCCCTGCGCTAAGCAAGCAGGGAGCATTCAATCAGATTTATACCATCTTTTCCGGCATTTCCAAATACATCATTACTGTTTGCAAAAATCGTGCAGCTGGAGCTCCATCAATAATTTGATGATCAAATGTCAAGCTTAACGGAAGCCGCATTCTTTCAAT
The DNA here is from genome assembly GCF_051846935.1 of Virgibacillus sp. W0430. Taxonomy (NCBI): domain Bacteria; kingdom Bacillati; phylum Bacillota; class Bacilli; order Caryophanales; family Bacillaceae; genus Virgibacillus; species Virgibacillus sp. W0430. The sequence continues at coordinate 14,211 of NZ_JBPYCS010000014.1, read as the reverse complement.
GACCGATCCATCCTCTAAAACGAGATGCGGTTCAATTTTACCTACGCCCAATATTGCGACTTCAGGCGGGTTAATAATTGGTGTAAAGAAGTGAACCCCATACCCTCCTAAATTTGTTACGGTGAATGTACTCCCAGATAGATTTTCGGCATCTATCTTTTTCGTATGAACAGCTTGTACTCGCTCTTTCACTTCACGATCGAGATCTGCGAGTGTATAGTCATTCGCATTTTTCACGACAGGGACATATAACCCCTGCTCGGAGTCAGCTGCAATTCCTAAATGAATTTCTTCACTTGGCTTCCATATAGCATTTTCATACGTTCCGTTCATGTAAGAATGATCTTTTAACGCCTGTACAGTAGCATATAGAACCCAACTGTTCCAGCTCATCTTTCCCTTGTAATTTTCTCGAAATGTCGCAAGCTTTGTAACATCGGCATACGCAGTTTCGGTTATTTGCGCAGTATTGTCCAAGCTAGCCTTCATCCGTGTTGCTATTGTTCGTCGAATACCAGCCAATTTTTCACCAGCCGTTGACCCGCCTTCTTCTGCTGCTATACGAATATCTTTTTCCGTAATTTTACCTCCGTTACCTGTGCCATTTGTTTTTGTTAAATCGACATTTAACTCCTTTGCGAGCCTCCGGAGACGAGGAGAAACTCTAACGAAGGATCGTTCTGTTCGTTCTGCTTCTGCCGTAGCTGCCACAGGTGATGCAGATGTTTCAGAAACAACATCTGCATTCGAAGTGTCCGCTCCTACTTCCGAAATAATACCTAAAACATCTCCAACCGTTGCAACTTCACCCCTTCTCACGACTATTTTTTCTAATACGCCGTCCGTATCCGCCTCCAACTCTTGAACGGCTTTCTCGGTTTGAACTTCAACCAAGGCATCCCCTTTTTGGACGGCATCTCCTTCCTGCTTATGCCAAAATATGACCGCGCTTTCTTCATAGTCATCATCCAATCGTGGTAGTATAATATCTGCCATATATTTTGCACTCCTTGAACGTTAATCTTCTTCCAGCATTTCTTTAACAGTTTCATAGATTTTATCTGCACTAGGTACGACATACTGCTCCAACGGCCTGCTATACGGAATTGGTACGTCCGGTATCGCTAATCTCCGTATCGGAGCATCCAAGTCGTATAATGCTTCCTCTGCCACAATTGCACTAATTTCAGCTGTCATTCCATACGATAAGTAATCTTCATCGACAACGAGCAACCGATGCGTTTTTCGAACCGAATCGATAATTGTATTTCTGTCTAGCGGTACGAGCGAGCGCAAGTCGATCACTTCAACATTTATTCCTTCTTGTGCTAACCTTTCCGCCGCTTCAAGTGCGTATACAGTCATCATTTGAATACCTACAATTGTAATATCCGCACCTTCACGTGCAACATTTGCCTTTCCTAATGGCACTGTATACGATTCTTCCGGAACATGTCCGACAGATGCATCCAATTGATCCATCCACCCTAATCCTTGAAGCGTTTTGTGAAACATAAAAACGACAGGATCATCGTCTTGGATGGCAGATGCCATCATCCCTTTTAAATCGTATGGCGTAGTCGGAGCCACGACCTTCATTCCAGGAAGATGGGCAAATGTTGCATAGAGCGTTTGCGAGTGCTGGGCCGCGTCGTTATATTCACCGCCAACTGCAGTCATAAGTACCATTGGCATTTTTACATTTCCGCCCGACATATAAGGAATTTTTGCCATGTGATTGTAAATCTGATCCATACAAACACCATAAAAATCAACGAACATTAATTCTGCAATGGGGCGCATTCCTTCAGCAGCCGCTCCTATTGCAGCTCCTATAAAGGCTGTTTCTGAAATTGGCGTATCCATAATCCGATCGGCACCAAATTTATCAAGCAACCCTTCCGTTGACCCAAAGATACCACCATACTTTCCAACATCTTCCCCTAAAACAAATACATCCTCATTCTTTTCCATTTCTAGTGCAATCGCCTCAGCCATTGCTTTATTTCCGGTTAATAATCGTTGTTTTTTTGCCGTTTCCATTGTGAGATCCTCCCTTATCTTTTATTAAGGCGTTACAAAAAGATCTTCCAGTGCTGCTTCAGGTTTTGGGTAGTCACTTTCTCTAGCAAATTGATACGCTTCATCAACTAGCGCTTTCACACGATGTTCCCGTTCTTCTAATTCAGCCTCGTCCGCTAAACCTTCCGATAGAATTGTTGCTTTTAACCGATTAATTGGATCTTTTTCCCGTAACGCTGGCACCTCGCCCTCTCCCCGATAAAGTTCTGGATCTCCTTGGAAATGCCCTAGAAAACGATACGTTTCTATTTCTATAATCGTTGGACCTTCCCCTTTCCTTGCCCGTTCTACCGCACGCTCAGATGCTTTGTACATTTCAATCGGATCATTATCGTCAACTCGTTCCCCGACAATTCCATAGGCAGATGCACGCAAATGGTTGGACTCTATCGACGTTGCTACTTCTTTTGGTACAGAAATACCGTACTGATTATCTTCTACGACGACAATAACCGGTAATTTCCATAAAGCAGCCAAGTTTAAAGATTCGTGGAAAGAACCAGCATTTGCTGCACCTTCACCGATGAATGCTACTGCAACCGCGTCAGTCCCTCTCTTTTTCGCAGCAAGCGCAGCTCCGACCGCTTGAGGAATTCCTGCTCCAACGATGCCACTACATGCAAATTTCACTGCAGGATCAAATAAGTGCATATGTCCACCTTTTCCCTTTCCTAGTCCGGTTTCTTTCCCGAACATTTCGGCGGTCATCTTTTTTAAGTCTACGCCTTTGGCAATTGCATGGTGATGCGGTCGGTGCGGAGAAGCTACCGTATCTTCATCTGTTAAATGTGCACAAATACCTACAGCAGCAGGCTCTTGTCCATTCGATAAGTGCATTTCTCCTGGAACCGTACCGGCACCAATGTTAAACGCTGGTGTTTTTCCTTCCATATAAACACTTTCCATCGTTTCCTCATAATGCCTAATTTGAACCATCATTTCGTACATCCATAATAACTTCTCTTGCGGAATATTCATTTACCTTCCTCCTTTTCGTTATACAGAGTACATCGGAATTGACACGACAAAATAATCCTATGCTTATGTACTTTTTTCATCCTCTCCTTTTGGCAAGTAACTTGAAAGCGCTTGCATTATAGTACAATCATACTAAATAGAATGAATAATTTCAATAGTTTGATTTTTTTGCGTAGTTAAATTCATACACTTATTGATAAATAGATAAACAAAATGTATTCTTCACACGACTACACTTAACGGTACATTTGGGAAAGACGATTAATTTAAATAAAATAAATAATCTTATAATATTGACTATTCTATTTTGTGCGTCTATAATATCAACAAATACATCAGCGATATATCGCTAATACTTTAGAATCAAAAAAGGTGATTTTATTGACCAAAAAAGAAAAAGTATCTCTTTCCGACAAGGTAACTGAGGATTTCAAACAATTGATTATCTATGGAGAGTTGAAACCAGGGGAACTAATAACAGTTGGAGAAATTGCTGATAAATACAGGATAAGTAATACACCTGTTCGAGATGCTTTTAACCGATTAGTTCAAAGAGGGTTGTTGGACATTATCCCTTTTAAAGGGTATATGGTAAGTCAATTGGATTTTAAAAAGCTTGATGATCTGTTTACAATTAGGTCTTTATTGGAAGGAGGGGTAATTGAAATTGTTACTGAAAAGGCCACATGGAAGGATATAGAAAAACTGGAGGTACTTGCAAATACTCCCTTTAACTCTAGTGATGCAAATAGTGAAGTTGCTTTTATGAAAACAAACTTAGCTTTTCATTTAAGTTTAACTAAAATCGCTAACAATCAATATTTAACTGATTTAGTAAATGACACCTTAGAGAGAATGCAGCGAATTCTATACATTGATTTAAAGTTAGGAGACCCAGAATCAATGAAAAATGAGCACTTAGAGCTAATTCACTTTATTAAAAGGAGGGATACAAAGAAAGCAAAAGAATTGATGATATCTCATATTGAGGATACACGGTCTCGTGTATTTAACAAACACTAATATAATATTTAGAGGAGGAAAAAAATGACGAATAAGATTCAAGATACTGAACCCTTTCTTGAAGATGGAGAAAGAATGCTCTCATCTGTACCAATGACGGAAAGAAGGTCTACTTGGAAACAAGTAATGGTTTGGGTAGGTTTTGGTTATGTTGTAACAGGATTGTTTGTAGGTGGAGTCCTTGCTGGCTTTGGAGGTCAACCAGGAATACCCCCGATAACGGCGTTATGGGCAATCATTATTGGTATGGGTTCTCTCCTTGTATTAACTTTTTTACTCGGTGTCGTTGCACAGAAAACCGGATTAAATTTAGCCTTAATTTCAAGATATTCATACGGAGAAATAGGAACAAACTTACCATTAATAATTATGGCGTTGCTTACACTAGGCTGGTTTGCAAGTATTACGGGTATGGTAGGACAAATTTGGGGGTCTTTTATAGGTAACCCAACAGGAATAACTGTATTCAATCCAGCTATATTAGGCTATGAAAACATACCGCCTATTACATTAGAAAACTTTCTATCCTGTTTTGTTTTCGGACTAATATTTACGCTCACAGCTTATTTTGGCATTAAAGCTATTGAAGGTGTAGCAACACCTGTAGCACCAGTAATATTAATAATTGCTATAATTGTTGGTGTTGGAATGCTAAATGAAGGAGGAGGGATTGCACCATTTTTAGCTGAAGCTAATAAGCTCGGTGGCTTAGGCTTAGGAAATGCAATTACAGTAGTAACAGGTAGTTGGATTGCAGGAGTCGTTATGGGTGTCGATTTCTTCCGTTTCAATAAAACAGTAAAGGGCGTGTTTGCCGGTGCTGTAGCTTGTTTCGTCTTAACGAATCCACTATTAAATATTGTCGGCTACATTGGTGCAGTATCTGTTGGACAGTTCAACTATGTAGAATGGATGCTTGAAAAAGGATTGTTACTTGCACTTATTGGTGTCGTCGCTTGGACAGCCTCTCTTTGGACAACGAATAATGCAGAGCTATATTGCAATTCCTTATATGCAGGTCCAGTACTAGCTTCTTATAAGAAGCCAGTAAAACGAAAGAACATCGTACTTTTCACTGGAATCCTAGGTACAATCCTTGGCTCTATGGCATTTTACGAAATGTTTTTTGCCGACTTCATCACAATTTTAGGTGCAGCATTTCTACCTTTAGCCGGTCCAATTATTGCAGATTATTTTATTGTCAAAAAGAGGAGCTACAATGTGGCTGAAGTAAATGCACAGCCAAAATATAGATATGCTGGTTTAGTAACATTTACAATCGGCGCACTATTAGGTTTGTCATTTCAATATATTATACCGCTTCCATTCGGTCTACCTTCTGGATTGATTGCATTATTCATAACAATTGTTTTATATCCTATTGTATATAAGCTCACAGATGCTAAAAGAGATATTGAAGAAGTACAGGAAGCAAGCATCTAAAATACAGCACATTCCATAAGTTAAATAGTTTTAGGAGGGCATGTATGATGAAAAAAGTTTTTTTAAATGAATTTACTGGAAAAGAAATTAAAGATATGCTAGAAAATGACCAAATTGATAGTGCAATTACAATTTTTGGCGCATGTGAAAGTCATGGATGGCACAGTCCGCTCGGTCCTGATATTTTTGTACCGACTGAAATTGCAAAAAGAGTAGCCGAAAAACTAGATAAAACGGTAGTGGTACCAGGTATTCCATACGGTACATCTATTCACTATAATCATTTTCCTTTAACAATTTCCTTACGTTATGAATCTACAATCGCTATAGCAGAGGATATATTCACTAGTTTAATCCATCATGGAATAAAAAACATTCTCATTTTAAACGGTCATGATGGAAATATCCCTGCATTAGAAGTCGCTGCACGAAATATAAAAGAAAAGCATAAGGATGCGTCCATTATTTATGTACCCGCATGGTGGGAGATTACTGGAGCCAAAATGAAAGAGGACTTTGAAGTTTGGGATGGACTAGGCCATGGTGGAGAAGGTGAAACTTCTATTACAATGGCAGTAAAACCAGATTTAGTAAATCTCGATGATGCAATCTGTCAGATGCCTACTGATATGATCAAATTAAGTGAACACGCTTCCGTTATATTTGATATTACGGAAATTACAGAAACAGGTGCCATTGGAGACCCGACAAAAGCTACTAAGGAGAAAGGGGAGAAGATGTTACGGATAGTAGTTGATTATTTGGTCGACTTGATCAGAGATTTAGAACGTAACAACTGGAATTATGATAGAAAAAATAATTAAATAAACCGGCTGCCAATCGTTTATACGACGATTGGCAGCCGGTTTTTAACTTTATGCTTTTTATTTTTCTATTTTCTTGAATGCTTCCGTTTGTTCCTTAATGCCTTTCTCTGCAGCAAATCGTTCGATACTTGAAGCACCAAAGAAACCGACAATACCTTCGACACGATCTATAACGTATTTAGCATCTTCCGGCTCAGCTATTGGACCACCATGACAAATTGCAAGAATGTCAGGATTTACAGAACGACCAGCATCGATAATTTTTTGAATTCGTTCCACACAATCGTCTAGCGTTAAAGCTGTTTTTGCGCCAATTGAGCCTTTTGTTGTAAGCCCCATATGTGCAACGAGAAGATCTGCACCGGCTTCTGCCATCTTTTTAGCTTGTTCTTCATCAAATACATACGGTGTTGTTACCATATCTAACGCATGTGCTTTGCGAATCATCTCTACTTCCAAATCGTACCCCATACCGGTTTCTTCCAAATTTTGGCGAAATACCCCATCAATAAGACCAACTGTTGGGAAGTTTTGCACGCCACTAAAGCCTTGATTTTTTAATTCCTTTAGAAATACGTCCATCACCCGAAACGGATCTGTACCATTTACTCCTGCTAAAACAGGTACATCCTTCACTACCGGGAGCACTTCATTTCCCATTTCTGTAACAATTTGATTCGCATCGCCATAAGATAGTAACCCTGCCAGCGAGCCACGTCCTGCCATTCTGTACCTTCCTGAATTATATACAATTAACATATCTGCGCCACCAGCTTCACTGCTTTTCGCAGTAATGCCAGTTCCCGCACCAACACCTAATAGTGTTTTTCCTTCTGATATTTCCTTTTGAAAACGAGATAAAATTTCTTGTCTAGACAACATATTAGTTCGCTCCTTTTTTTGCATCAATCAATTCTAATAATTTTTTTGCCGCAGCTTCCGCAAATGCTTGATCGTTAATATCCATAGCTAGCTCAACAATCTCAACATTATCTGCTAGTACATTTTCTCGTAATGTATCAAATAACATTTGATCCTCTGTTGGACCATAAAACAACTGACCTTCTACATCCAATCCAGATACTCCCTGTAACGGAAGCATTAAAGCAGTATAGCCACTTGCCATATTTAGCTTTTCAGCAATCACTTCACCCATTTGTTTATTTTCTTCTACGGTTGTTCGCATAAGTGTCACTGTCGGATTATGCTGATAAAATTTACGTTCCTCATACTTATTAGGAACAGTATGACGCGGTCCAAAATTAACCATATCTAACGCACCTACGGATACAACCTGTGGTATTTTTTGTTTCGCAGCTGCCTCTAGTCGATTAGGTCCAGCATTTAAAACACCATCAAATAGTTCATCTGCCCACTCTGTTGTTGTAATGTCAAGAACCCCATCAATAAACCCATTCTCAATTAAGTGCTCCATCGTACGCCCGCCAATTCCAGTTGCATGAAATACTAATACTTCATACCCTTGTTTTTCTAGATACTGCTTCGCATGTTGGACACATGGAGTTGTTACCCCAAACATCGAAGCCGCGATTAAAGGCTTCTTTTCTATTTTCGTATTATTTTCAAAATGAAGCATTCCAGAAATAGCAAATACAGCATTTGTAAATATTTTTGTAGAAATCAGATTTAATCCTGCAACGTCAACGATGGAAGGGATCATCATAATATCACTTGTGCCGATATAAGGCTCCGTATTGCCTGAAGCAACAGTAGAAACCATCACTTTAGGGACTCCAATTGGCAATGCTCTCATACCTGAGGTAACGATCGATGTCCCTCCAGTCCCACCGAACGACAATATACCATCAAACTTACCTGCTTCATATAGCTGAGGTAGAAGAACCTCCATACCATTCGCGAGAACTTCTGTAGCATTCGCACGATCTTTTTGCTTAACGATTCGCTCTACATCTTCTCCTGCCGCTTGAAAAACCTCTGCATTTGATACATCCGGAGTGAACATCGGAGTAAATACACCCGTGTGAATCGTAAAGGTACGGAGTCCTATTGATTCGATAAGCTTCTTTACATATAAAAACTCCTCGCCCTTCGTATCAAATGTTCCTGCTAAAGCAATTGTTTTTTCCAATTAAATCCCTCCCTATAAAATTTCAATAAAAAGTACTGTTTCTTTTATTTTAGCACTCCTATATAAAATGTTCTTATACTTTGTTTGAGTATTTATTTCAAGTATGCGAAAACGATAAATATACGTATCAGGAAATTTCATAATAGCTCATAGCAAACGATTAGATTAAGTGTATCTTCCACCAAATACGCTACTCGATTCATTCATACACAAAAAAACTGCGCATAATTCACATGAACTTTATGCGCAGTTTTTTAATGTAGTTTTTTCATGAAAAACCTTTCTAAATATCAGCCACTATTACTATTTATCTGCAACCATTTTATTTACTAAGGAACCTAATTTCTCAATTTCTATAATAACTTCATCATTTTCTTGTAACCATACCCTGTCTTCCTTAGGCAAGCCTAAAACTACGCCTTCTGGTGTTCCAGTAATAATTAAATCGCCTGGTTCTAATGTCATATACTGGGAAATATAACTAACGATTTCCTTACAGTTGAATATCATATCAGATGTATTTGAATTTTGTTTTACTTCCCCATTAACATACGATTTAATGGATAGATTATTAGGATCTCCAACTTCATCTGTTGTTACTAGATATGGTCCTACTGGACAAAACCCATCAGAAATTTTTCCTAACATCCATTGAGGCGTTTTCATTTGTAAATCTCTTGCAGAAAGATCGTTTACAGCACAATACCCAAAAACATGATCTAGAGCATCTTCTTTATTCACTTCTTTTGTTTCTTTACCAATTACAATTCCTAATTCCGCCTCATAATCTACCTCACTTGAAGTTTTAGGTAAAGTGATATTTTGTTTATGTGCTGCGATTCCATTATTAAATTTATTAAATAAAATAGGTGATTCTGGAATTGCCGCATTCGTTTCTTCCGCGTGCTTTCTGTAATTAAGCCCTACACAAATAATTTTTTTGGGATTAATTGCGGGACCAAAAGTAATTTCATCTTCCTGAAGATAATTAAACTCTTCGCCACTTTGAATTCTGTTCTTAATATCTTTCAAGATTACGTCTTTTTCGTTAATTACTGCAATCATGTCATTATATCTATTGCTGTCGCTTATGCTATTTAAGTTAACTATTCCCTTACTTGTCTTTACTCCAATACGAGTTTTTCCATTCTCCATAAAACTTAAAAATTTCATTTCTATCATCCCATCCATCATTATGTATTTTTACCGAATACAACTCCGCCATCCACATATAATGGTGAACCCATTACAAATGAAGATTCATCTGATGCTAAAAACAAAGCAGCTTTGGCTACATCCTCTGGAGTGCCTAGTTGATCTGTTAATTGTCTACTTGTTACAGATTTTAACCCTTCTTCTATATCGTCGTATGACTCTCTTAGATATTGGTCCACAAAAGGTGTATAGATCGTACCTGGAAGAAGAGCGTTTACTCGTATATTATGTCGCGCATAATCTACCTGCATTGATTTCGTTAGCGCTAATACCGCACCCTTCGTAGCTGCATATAATCCTCGTCTAGCCAACCCTATTTCTGCCACACAAGAAGACATGTTTATGATTACACCTGATTTTTGTTTAATCATTTGCTGGACTACATACTTACTTAATATAAAGACTCCATTAACGTTAATATTCATAACCGAATTCCATAGACCTTCTTCAATTTCATGGATTTCACCAACACCAGGAACACCAGCATTATTAAACAAAACATCTATCTTGCCTAGGTTATCGGTTATATTGTTAACCATTTGTATGACATCCTTCGAATTTGTTACATCGGCCCTCTCAAATACTGCATTTCCACCATTTTGTTTTATTTCAATTACAGTTTTCTTCCCATTTTCCTCATGTACGTCATTTACAACTACAGTTGCTCCATGTTTTGCAAGTAATAAAGCCGTACTTCTTCCAATTCCAGAACCAGCACCACTGATTAAAACTACTTTCCCTTTTAATTTCATTAGATATCACCACCTTTGAATAAAATCTGTAAAGCGCATATTTGCTTATTGTTTCTTCGAATGTGAATCAATTATAACGACTATCCCTAAAATAACTCCTTTCACAACTTGCTGCCAGTAAGCATCAATTCCCTTTAAAACCATTACATTATCGATAATACCTAAAATTAAGGCTGCAAAGATTACGCCAACAACCCGGCCTCTTCCACCTGCTAAAGATGTACCACCTAATACAACTATTGTTATAATATCAAACAGCATTGCTTCTCCAATTGCTGGTTGACCACTCATTGTTCTTGAAGTTATCAGGATAGCCCCGATCCCAGCTAAGAAGCTACTAAAAATAAAAGCTAAAATTCTAATTTTATTAATGTTAATTCCTGAAAGTTTTGTAGCCTCTAAGTTTCCACCTACAGCATACAAGCTTCTACCAATACTTGTTTTCATTGTTAATACATAACAAGCAGCCCCTATAATAACCATGATAATAATAGGAAAAGGTATCGATCCTACATATCCTGCACCTAAAAAGTTAAATTCTCTTGGTAGTCCTGAAATTGGAATCCCATTGCTATATAAAAAGTTTATACCTTTAATAACAATCATTGTAATTAATGTTGCAATAAACGGCGTGACATGACCATAAACTGTAACTAAGCCATTTACCCATCCAACAACTATTGTGACAGCAAGAACAATAATGATTGCCAGTGCAATTGGAAGCTGATAACTACTCATTAAATCCGCTAATAGAACACTTACTAATCCAATTGTGGAACCAACAGACATGTCAATTCCACCTATGAGAATGACAAAAAATTGTCCTAACCCTATAATTGCTAAAAAGGATATTTGTCTTACTAAGTTTATAATATTGCTAGAATTAAAAAAGTCTTCAACGAATATGGAAGCCAAAATAAACATTAGTATAAATAGTAAGACTATTGCACCTTCTTTTATTTTAGTAGAATCATAAATTGATCTTATACTAAAACTTCTTTTTACTTGTTCCATATTTAAGCTCCTTCTCCTAATAAGCTGTTAATAATTTTATCTTGTGTCTTATCCTCATCGGAGACAGTCTGTTTTATTTCCCCTTCAAACATGACATGGATTTTATGACATAAACCTAATAATTCCTCAAGTTCAGGAGAAACAATAATGACTGACTTTCCTCTACTTGAAAGTTCATGAATAAGCTTATAAATTTCTGTTTTTGCACCAATATCAATTCCTCTTGTAGGCTCATCAAACATAAATATATCTGCATCAGCAATTAACCACTTTGCAATAACAACTTTTTGTTGATTCCCTCCACTAAGATTTACAACATATTGATCCAAATTGGAGTATTTTAAATTCATTAACTTTGCATGTTTAAAACTGTAGTCCATTTCTTTTCTTCGATTTAAAAACACATTAGAAATTTTATTTAAAGAGGCTAACGTCATATTTTGTTTAATATTAAAGTTCATCGCCAAACCTAATTCTTTTCTTTCGTCTGGTACTAAACTTATCCCTTTTTTTACAGCGTCTAAAGGGGAACGGAAGCGAACCTTTTTTCCATTGAATTTAATGGATCCAGCCGTAATTTTATAATTACCAAAAAGTGCATTTAATAATTCTGTTTTCCCTGCGCCAACTAACCCTGCAAAGCCGATAATTTCTCCTTTTTTAAGGCTAAAATTAATGTCATGAAATGCATTTGGCGAAGTTAGACCTTCAACCTCTAATATGGTATCCCCAATATTTTGATTTAAAACAGGAAAAACTTGCGTTAATTCCCTACCAATAATTTTTTCAATAAGTTGATCCTTGTTAATATCTTCAACTTGTCCATTGCCTTTCATTTCACCATCTACTAAAACAGCATACGTATCACAAACTTCAAATATTTCATCTAAACGATGAGAAATATAAATTATACTAATCCCTTGCTTTTTTAACACATGGACAATGCGATAAATATTTTCAATATCTTTTTCTTGTAAAACCGCTGTCAGTTCATCTAAAATAATAACTCGAGCATCTAAAATTAACGCTTTTGCCAGTTGAATGATTTGTTGCTCGGCCATACGTAAGTATTTGACCTGTTTACTTAAATTTATTTTTATACCTAGAAAGTCAAATAATTCATCGGCCTTTTTAACCATATCTCTTTTATGAATAAAACCAAATTTAGTTGAAATATTACCTAAGAAAATATTCTCATATCCATTTAACTCAGGTATCAACTGTAACTCTTGATGTACAGCAGCCACTCCCATTTCATGCGCTTCTTTAATTCCATACCCTTTTTTTGTTACGTTATCTCCGTCAATAAACACAGCTCCATTCGTTGGCTGATAAACACCTAATATAATTTTAGATAACGTTGATTTACCAGCGCCATTTTCACCGGCAAGAGCAATACATTCTCCAGGATATACTTCAAAAGAAACTCGATCTAAGGCTTTTACACCAGGAAATTGCTTAGAAACATTTTCAAGTTTAATAACAGGATCAGAGGTTTTATTTTGAGGTTTTTTTAAAACTTCTTGAACCATTTGTAGCCTCCTATCTATTGACTTAATCAATATAGACAATGGCTAAACACGAAACGAAATTTCCGTCCATTATCATGCATAGCCATTATATTTTTTCTATCCCCGTTCTTTCCAAAACTCAGCAAATTCATCTACTCTATAGAATTTCCCACCTATTTCAAGCAATCCATCAATCAGCTTTTCAAATTCAACATATGCTTTATCTCCGCAGTTATTTGTAATAAATTTATCAGGGCGGATTGTACATTCTCCAAAATAATATTCATTTTTCAGTTCAATAAATTCCCATGGATGAAAATAAAAACATAATACAATTGGTAAATCCTTTGATTGTAGAAACTGAATGTGCTTTTTCACTTTTTCTAATAAATATTCCGCCCCATGAGTTCGAAATAGTGGCCACTGATCCCGATCCCGACCAAGGTCACCGTCACTACTTTCCATTACCATATCCGCGAAATTCGGTATTTCCAGTACTTTTGAATTCCCTTCTTTCGTCCAATCCTTACGACTAGGATAATATGGTGCAAATCGTTCACGATAGAAATACATTGGATAAGAAGCATCCGCTATGTATCCAAGTTCCTCCAAACTATTCACAACACTTGTAGACCCCCACAAACGAGGACTTCTGAACGTAGTCGGACGAATACCAGAAACTTTTTCAATTAGTTCTGTCGCCTTTTCCAGTCGGTTATGAACTTCTTCTGGTAATAATGAAATTTCAAGAGGGATGGGAAACAGTGGATCACCCACTGTTTCGTGCATTAAAGAATGACATCCTACCTCATGACCTCTAGCCAAAACTTCTTTTACACTATTAGGATTCTTTTCCGCTGCATCACCCGTGTAAAAAAAGGTGCCTGTTATTTCTTTTTTATCATAAATATCCAGAAGCGGTGTAGTTGCGTTTTTCACTCCATCATAATACGGAGTAAAACTCCCTACGTCCGTTTCCATATCAAACCCGAATATGACATAAATATCCTTACTCACAAAAATCGCTCCTACCGTCAATTTGATAAAATTATAACCATAACCACCCTAATGCTTCGACTCCTAGATAAATTTGTTCTTCATCCTTGTTTTCAGGATCTAATTCATTGTAGATAACACGTTTTAATTCATGGTAAGGAATCATACATGCTTTTGTTCCAGTTTCAGATACTGGGTTGACATCAAAAAACATTTCTTTTACTAAGTCAAAGTTACGTTCGTTATGATAAGCCATCTCC
>NZ_JBPYCS010000013.1:0-77379 GCF_051846935.1 Virgibacillus sp. W0430 | reverse complement strand
TTTTGATGTGAAATGCTTCTAAACCTGGTAAAGAAATGTTAAAATTCACTTACACGCAACTCCTTTTGTGTTTGTTTTGTCGTTAAAACAAGTCTAACAAATTTTGGAGTTTGCGTGCTTTTATTTTGCTGAATTTTTTCTATACCCCAACATATATTTTAGAGCCATATAAGGAGGTAAAAAGCACAAAAAAAGACAGGCTATGTTTCCTACCAAATGGAAAACCTGTCTTTTTTACTGGAAGATTTCCAGAAGCTATACCTTTATATGTATACCGTGCACCCGTCTTCGATGTGACGTCCCTAAGCGTTACTTAAGTTCATGGCTCAGTCCAGGTAGCCCTGCGGCACACAAGAATGACCACTTACTGCTGCTTCCTTCCGGACCTGACAGGGTTCATGGGTTCCTGTTGCGCAGGACCTGAACGTCAACACCAATTCCTTAAGGCAGACCTTAAAGTCGCCTCACCTCGGACGGGAATTCAATCTTGCTATAGCGGATTGCAAGTTATAGGGCACCGCTACCTCCCCATCTAGCACGGCACTCTCAATTATAACTATTCATTAAACAAAATGCAATTGTAAATAAAGGTAAAAAAGTTGTTTTCAAATATAATTTATTGCATATCTTCTTCATTTAAAGGTTTTTTATTGTTGCATTTTAATAAGCATACAACAATTCCTATCCGGAAATGTTATTCATCTTTCCGCTTTCTCAATTCCCGAAAAAAATCTGTCAGCAGCGAACCGCATTCCTCTTTAAGCACGCCACTTTTCATTTCAACCTGATGATTAAAACGACGCTCATTCAATAAATTCATCAACGTGCCTGCACAGCCTGCTTTTGGATCCGATGCGCCGTAAACGACCCGACTCAGTCGTGATTGTACAATAGCTCCGGCACACATTGGACATGGCTCAAGTGTCACATAAAGTGTGCATTCTTCAAGCCGCCAGCTTCCAATAATTTGATTGGCCTCTTGAATAGCAAGCAGTTCTGCATGTGAAAGTGTTTGTTGTGTATGTTCACGTACATTATACCCAGAAGCGATTATTTCATCATTATGTACAATCACTGCACCAATCGGAACTTCTCCAATGACAGAAGCCTTTTTCGCTTCCTCTATTGCTGCAAGCATCCATTTTTCATCCATTGCTTATCACTACTTTTATAATTTTATTTTTATTATACACAAAAATAAACCAGATGTGATGCGAAACAAAATCGTTCATGCAGGTATATATTTACAAGCAATTTCATACATTTTAAGTAGCATATTGTTTAAAAGGAGGGATTTTTTTGCAAATTCATGTCGTTAAACAAGGCGACACATTGTTTTCCATTGCGAATACGTATGGCTCGTCTATTAATGCGATAACAGAAGCTAACGAGTTGAATACACCAAACCTAGTAGTAGGACAGACGCTCGTTGTTCCAATTGTAGGCCAATTTTATTTTGTTCAGCCTGGAGATAGCTTGTTTTCTATAGCTCTTCAGTTTAATAGTACTGCTGAACAACTGGCACAAATAAATAACATTCCATTAAATGCGCCTCTTTCACCCGGTTTACGTATATACATACCGCCACAAGAAAAACGTACGATTACGTCTTTAGGATATATTGAACCTCTTGGAAATAATGTTTCTCCGACATTAGAAAATGCGGCTGAAAAAAGTGCACCCCTTCTCACTTATTTAGCTCCATTTAATTATCGGGTCAATCGGGACGGTAGCCTAACTGCACCTCCTTTAAATCGCTTTAAAGAAATTGCGAATACAAACTCTACTGCTTTAACGCTTGTCGTCAGTAATTTAGAGGAGGGTGCTTTCAGCAGTGAATTAGCGCATATTATTTTGACCGTACAGGCGGTACAAAATAATATGCTCGACAATATTGTAAACACAGCTGCTTCTATCGGCTTTAAAGAAGTACATTTTGATTTTGAATTTATTCCACCTGCAGATAAGGAAGCTTATAACAATTTGTTACGTAAAGCAAAAGAAAGATTCCAGCAAGCAGGTCTTTTGCTCTCTACTGCGCTAGCACCAAAGACAAGTGTAGACCAAAAAGGTATTTTATATGAGGCGCATGATTATAAAGCACATGGTGAAATTGTTGATTTCGTTGTATTAATGACATATGAGTGGGGCTATAGTGCTGGTCCGCCGTTAGCTGTATCCCCCATTAACGAAGTCCGAAAAGTAGTTACGTACGCTTTATCGGAAATGCCTGCAAACAAAATAGTGCTAGGACAGAATTTGTATGGCTACGATTGGACGCTTCCTTTTGTTCCCGGAGGAAAGTTAGCACGTGCTTTAAGCCCACAACAAGCGATAACGGTTGCTCGTGAACAAAATGCAGCAATAGCATTTGATCCGGTTGCCCAAGCACCGTTCTTCACATATTACGATGAAGCAGGAATGCAGCATGAGGTTTGGTTTGAAGATGCGCGATCGATTCAAGCTAAGTTTGATTTAATAAACGAATTGAAATTACGTGGCATTGCCTATTGGAAGCTAGGACTCGCTTTTCCACAAAACTGGCTATTATTGGACAATGGCTTCAATATTAATAAAGTTACTTAAGTAGCTTCATAATGCAGGAATAGAACCGTCTTAACGTAACGGATAGACACGTTATTGGCGGACATGGCATGGTCCTCTCCTTCTAGAGCCCACCGTCCATTTTTTGGACGGTGGGCAACGATTATTTTTATAAAACAAAGCGGGGTAAATTTTTCTTATTTGTTCATCCGTTCATCCGTAAGACCAATATATTTAACTAGTTAATTGATAGTATGAACATTTAAGCTGGTAGTAATTTTAAACGCGCTGATCAACCTATACATACGGAGAACACAATAAACTCTAAGTTTGATCGCTACTCTCCCCCTAATTCAATCGATCGGTCTCTAGCGCTTTTCACACATTCGATAATTGTTTTATGAAAATCATACCGATCAAGCGTTTTAATTCCTGCTTCCGTTGTACCATTTGGGCTCGTAATGTTTTCACGTAAAATTTCGACAGGTTCCTCAACCTGCTGAAGCATTTCTCCGGCACCTACTACCGTTTGAGTTATAAGTTCCTTTGCTGTTTTTGCGTCTAAGCCAGACTCAACTGCAGCTTTTTCCATTGCTTCTACTAAATAATAAATATATGCAGGCCCACTGCCAGAAATCCCAGTTACAATGTGCATATCTTCTTCGTCAACAGTAGTAGCTGTACCGATAGCGGTAAATAGAGCCAACGCTTTTTCCAACTGTTCATTCGTTGCATGCTTCCCTTTCGAAACAGCTGTTGCAGAATGGCCAATCGTAGCAGACGTATTCGGCATCGCTCGAATGACTGGAACATCCTGATCAAATAAGGAGGCGATGTAATCAGTCGATACGCCAGCAATAACTGAAATAAGGAGTTGATTTGGCTGAATATATTCCTTTATCGATTGTACCGCTTCTTTAATATCATAAGGCTTTGTTGACAAAATTATTATACTTGCATCTCGGATGACTTCTTCTTTTTCCATTGTGCCGTAAATATTATATCGTTTTTTAAGTCGATTTAGTCGTTCTTGATTATCTTTATTTGTAACACATATATTTTCACTTTGAATAAAATCCTTATTTAACAATCCTGCAATTATTGACTCCGCCATAGAGCCAGCTCCGATGAAAGAAATCTTTCCAAACATGTGTACATATCCTCTCTAAAAGCATTTTTTTATAATTCATTAAAAAAACCTCATTCCATCCTTAAAAAGGACGGAATGAGGTTCAAATCCGCGGTACCACCTAATTTGGCAATATACATTGCCCACTTTCTTTGTTAACGCAGCCAGCTGCGGTTAGTTTTTCGCTAACGACTCCCAGGTAGGTTCAATTATGTTTGCTCACAAAGGGATCTTTCAGCCGGTGAATCCCATTCTCTTTTGTTCAAACAATAATTTACTGGCCTGCTCATAGTCTACATCTCAGTTTATAATTGTATTTTGAATATATGCTGTTCGTTCAATTTTGTCAAGCTTTTTCAAACAAGTCCTTCTAATGAATAACAAAAAAATTCTACCATTGCTGCTTATGAAATATACTCGCTTTGGGCGGGCAATTGGTGAGCCTCCCATACCCATAAGATCCTTGCATCTTTCATCCGCTCATTCTAAAGACCATCCTTGATTTTCCACACGCTAGTCCGAAAACGGAAAATAATGGTTGTAGAAAATATGATGTTGATGTAGAAAAATCACATTACTTTTTGGTAGGGAAATGTGAGGGAAATCACTTGTCGATACGCTTATTGTTACAGAAGCTTCACGAATGATAAAAATCGAATTACACTTTATTTCAAGCGAAAACCTGTAGAAAAAAATACAGTACAGAAACATAAAGAAACACACGTCAATGCATATTAAACAGCATTAAAGTGTGTACAATAAGGCTATTAGCCCTCTTTAATCTGACTGGAACGAAAAGCCGACGGACTCCTGCGGAAATAGCACGCGTCCGAAGATCACTGTAGCGACTCGGATAGAGGAGCTACAGAAGCTAAGGCAGTAACCGCAGAAAGCTGTCGGCTGTAGTGCAAGTCAGCGAAATAAGAGCGCAAGCTTTCATGTTTTTGTTCTACTTAATTAATACTATTCCTCGACTTAAGTAACATCAGTAACGTCATTTGACAAAGAACCAAAATAATAAAACCTCGGATAAGAGACATCGTGCTGTCTCTCGTCCAAGGTTAACATATGTAATCGTGTTGTATAAATGGAGGAGGTAGAGGGATTCGAACCCCCGCGGGCTTTGACACCCCTGTCGGTTTTCAAGACCGATCCCTTCAGCCAGACTTGGGTATACCTCCGTAGCAACATTTTATAATATACAATACTATCGTTTGCTTGTCAATTGGTAAAGTAAAAAAAATGAATAAAGTATTTGTAGAAGGATATTTAGCAGCTTGAAAAACAGTGTATCCATTCCGCTCTTTTACAGAAAAAGTAAAAGCTACGTACGTTTACTATTTATAGGCCGTTAATATATACCGAAGGAACAAGTTACGCTCCCGAAAAAACCGTGCAACGTTTCCGGGAGCTATTGTTTACTTAATTACAGATCTACCGCCCATATATGGACGTAATACTTCAGGGATTATTACCGAACCATCCTCTTGTTGATAGTTTTCTAAAATTGCAGTTACCGTCCGACCTACAGCTAACCCAGATCCATTTAACGTATGAACATAGTCAAGCTTACCATTATCTTCTCTTCGGTAACGAATACCTGCTCTTCTAGCTTGGAAAGCCTCAAAATTAGAGCAAGATGATATTTCTCGATACGTTTCCTGTGTTGGAATCCATACTTCAATATCGTACTTTTTTGCAGCCGTAAAGCCTAAATCTCCCGTACACATACTCATTACGCGATAAGGCAGTTTTAAAAGCTGCAACACCTTCTCTGCTGTTTTCGTTAACTGCTCCAACGTTTCATACGAATCCTCTGGTTTTGAAAAATGTACAAGTTCTACTTTGTTAAACTGATGCTGACGGATGAGTCCACGCGTATCTCTTCCAGCTGATCCTGCCTCTGAGCGAAAGCAAGCGCTATATGCTGTATACTTTTTTGGTAAGTCGCTTTCTTTCAATATTTCATCTCGATGGAAATTCGTTACTGGTACTTCTGCAGTTGGAATTAAAAAGTAATCCCAATCAGCAATACGAAATGCATCTTCTTCAAATTTCGGCAATTGTCCAGTACCTGTCATACTTGTTCGATTTACAATATACGGAGGAAGCATTTCTTCATATCCGTGTTCATCAACATGCAAATCAAGCATAAAATTATACAATGCCCGCTCCAGTCGTGCACCTAACCCTTTATAAAATACAAATCGACTGCCAGTAACCTTTGCAGCACGCTCAAAGTCAATAATGCCTAAGTCAGAGGCAACATCCCAGTGTGGCTTTGCAGTAAAGGAGAACGAAGGAATCGTCCCCCACTTTCTTACCTCTACATTGTCTTCCTCATCTTCTCCAATAGGCACACTTTCATGAGGTATGTTTGGGATCGAATACATAATTTTGTCTAATTTAAGTTGGACTTCAGTGAGCTCTGTATCAAGCGCTTTAATACGATCGCCTACTTTGCGCATTTCATGAATTGCGTCGGCAGCATCCTGCTTTTCCTTTTTCAGTATCGATATTTGTTTTGAAGTCTCATTGCGTTGTGCTTTCAAGCTTTCTGTTTCCGCAATTAAAGCTCTTCTTCGTTCATCGTATACACTAAACTTATCTAGCTCTGATAAATCCTCTCCACGATAAGCTAATTTTTTTGTGATTTCTTCAAAATTTGTTCGTAAAAATTTTATATCTAACATTGGCTTCTCCTCCTAAAAGTTATTAAATTATTTTTTTGCCTTTCTCCTATATTTTCAAACCACCCGTTATTTTTAGGTGCAGTCTATCGTACGTATATTCGCCTGCTTGAACATACGTAAAAATACAAAAAACTCCCGCCCTATAACTAGGGACGAGAGTATACCCGCGTTGCCACCCTGATTGAAGAATCATCTTCCGGCTCACTGTTGATAACGGAACAAATCCGAGTTTATTTACTCAATTTCCATAAACTAGTTCAGGGACGGATTCACTGTACATTTTTATCGATTTTCACCAGCCATCGACTCTCTAAAAAATAATCTACAATTACTTTTTCCCATCATTACTTTTCGTATTTCATTACTATTATATTAGACAATTTAGCGGAAGGATGCAAACAGTATGCTAACCCATCCGATTCCTCACCAAATATGAACTATTTTCGTATTAAAATAAGCCTTTAATCATATCTACAATACTAGTGACCAATCCACGAAAGAAGTCACCAATGGAGCCAAGCATAATCATAAACCAATTTTTCTTTTCTACTGCTTTCGTTGTCACAACATCGATTTTATTATTACCTTTTTCAATAATATATCCATTATCTGCATCGCCATCGTAGATTAAAGTTGCTGTACCTACTTTTTCTCCCTTTTTAACAGGAGCTTCTAATTCGCCTTCATTATTTAGCTTAGCTTGGTCGATTTCGAATTGTAAAGTGTATTTATCCTCTTCGCCTTTTTTTATCGGTGCTGTAAATGAATCCTTGAGCGCAATCTCTACCTCGTCACTTTTTCCTTTTATAACTGGAAGGGTTGCTTGATCCTTTACCTGGTAGCCCGCTTTAAACAATTCCTTTGACTCAAAATGAGTAAACCCATAATCGAGCAATTTTGCCGTTTCCTTAAAACGTTCTTCCTCACTCGCTGTTTTCATAACTACGGATATGAGGCGATTACCATTTCGTTCAGCTGTTCCAGTAAAGCAATAGCCAGCTTTTTCTGTAAAACCAGTTTTTAGCCCATCAACACCTTCGTACACATAAGGCTTTAAAAAAGTTGCTTGATGAGGAAGCATCCAATTCCAGTTGCGAATCATTTGCTCATCAAATTCAATTTCAGGAATACTGGAAATATCTAATGACTCCGGATAATCTGTCACTAAATGATAGCCAAGCAGTGCAGCTGATTTAGCTGATAACAAGTTCGTATCATCGGGATTCGTACCTTCTGGATAATGCTCGCCGAGCGATTTATTATCCAATCCAGTGGAATTTACAAATTTAGCTGCTGGCAATCCCATTTCCTCCGCTTTTGCGTTCATCATTTTGACGAACTCACCTTCTGTACCAGCTATCAGCTCCGCAAGTGCCATTGTCGTTGCATTATCGGAGTTAATTGCCATTGCGTTATACAAGTCTCGTACGGTGTAATCTATATTTTGTCGTAAACCGATCCCGGAAAAGCTCGTGTTTGCGGACACTTTATAAAGTACATCGCTTATTTGCGTTGTATCATCCCACGTTATCGTTCCTTTTTCAATCGCTTCCCAGACAAGGTATTCGGTCATCATTTTTGTCATACTAGCTGGAGGCAGTGCTTCGTCCGCGTTTTTTTCGTATAAAATCTTTCCGCTATTTGCATCAACTAAAATAGCAGACTCTGCATTTATATCTACTGTTTCTGCTGCTTGTACAAAAGTTGGCTGAACTACAAATGAAGTTAATAACATTATGATAAAGCTTGCGAAAACACCTTTTTTTATGCTCTGTTTCAATCTTTTTACCTCCGCTTATTTCCTTTTAAGTAAAAGTTTTACAATTATGTAAACATACAATATCCATAATTGCATCCTCTGATATTTTACCACAAAAATAGACATTGAAAAATTGCCTTTGTAAAATATATATTTACCAATTTATACGTTTTTCCTACCAGTAATGCCTACATAACAAATAGACTAGGCGATAAGAAAGCTTTTTACACCATCTCAGCAGTTAATTACGCTGAACACGATTATGTACACTTCATGTGAAAAGAAATGTATTGCATACCGTCCAAATAGATCCTCTTGTCCAAAATAAGATAGGGATTAGTTCCACCTAATCCCTCCGTTATAATCTATTATAAATATCGTATTAATTGTAAATGGATACGAAATGATTGTTTAAATGCGATAGTTAGGAGCTTCTTTCGTTATTTGTACTTCGTGTGGATGACTTTCCTTTAATCCAGCGTTTGTTATGCGTATAAATTGCCCATCTTTTCGTAACGCTTCAAGTGTTGGTGTACCACAATACCCCATACCCGCTCTTAATCCACCTAGTAATTGGTGAATCGTATTCGCCAGTGACCCTTTATATGCAACTCGTCCCTCAATACCTTCTGGAACAAGCTTTTTCACATCATCAGATTCCTGGAAATATCGGTCTTTAGAGCCCGCTTTCATCGCACCTAGAGAACCCATTCCCCGATAAACCTTGTATTGTCTACCTTGGAATATTTCCATTTCTCCCGGGCTTTCTGTGACACCTGCAAACAAACTCCCTAGCATAACAGCACTCGCACCTGCTGCTAATGCTTTCACTATGTCACCAGAAAACTTTATACCCCCATCAGCAACTATTGGAACACCATATGGAGCCGCTGCTTGTGCACAGTCATACACCGCTGTAATTTGTGGTACTCCTATGCCAGCAACGACACGAGTCGTACAAATAGAACCTGGTCCAATACCAACCTTAACAATGGATGCACCAGCTTCAATTAAGTCCTTTGTCGCTTCTGCAGTAGCTACATTTCCAGCAATAATCGGTAAGTCGGGATATAATGACCGAACTTGCTTTACTTGATCAAGCACACCTTTTGAATGCCCATGTGCTGTATCAATAACGATCACATCGACACCAGCTTCTACAAGCTTGTCAATTCGTTTTAAAGAATCTCCTGTTACCCCAACTGCTGCACCTACAACTAATCGACCTTGTGCATCTTTTGCAGAATGTGGATACTCAATTACCTTTTCGATATCTTTAATCGTTATAAGCCCTCTTAATACATTATCTTCGTCAACAAGTGGCAGCTTTTCAATTCGGTGTTTTTGCAAAATCTTTTGCGCTTGTTCCAACGTAGTCCCTACTGCTGCCGTTACTAAATTTTCGCTCGTCATTACTTCTGAAATTAAAATCGAATAATCCTCAATAAAACGCAAATCGCGATTCGTCAAAATTCCAACAAGCTTCTGATCTTCAATGTTATTTACGATTGGAACACCTGATATTCTAAATTTAGCCATTAAGTGTTCTGCATCGAATACTTGATGTTCTGGAGTGAGAAAGAATGGGTTCGTTATTACACCACTTTCTGACCGTTTTACGCGATCGACCATTTCTGCTTGTTCTTCGATAAGCATGTTTTTATGAATGACCCCGAAACCGCCTTGTCTTGCCATAGCTATCGCCATATCTGCTTCGGTAACTGTATCCATCCCTGCGCTAATAAAAGGAGCACTTAATTTTAAATTTGGTGCCAACTCTGTACTTACAGAAACGTCCTTTGGTAGCACCTCTGACTTTGCAGGTACGAGTAATACATCATCAAATGTTAATCCTTCTTTAGCAAATTTACCCTCCATTTTCATCCTCCTTAATATTCAGATACCGTTTAACAAGTGATACATTCTTTATATTTTGGCTACACTTATACCATAATTTATTATTTTCTTAAAGGTTTTTGTTTTATGTATTGTAAATTACAATACGTTATCATGTGCTTTTTTTCAACTTGTGAAGCGTTTACGATAAAAAGAAAATTGATTCGAAATATTGAGATACTTAAGGGAGGATAAGCATTGGATAAACATAAAATCGTAACCTTTCTAACTTATTTACAGTCACAGCAAACAGCACAGCAATACTTGCTCCATTGCTACAGTAAACGAAAAGTGAAGGATGCACCGTTAAAGAGCTACGAAAACAGTAATCGGTTTCTATATTACTTACAGCACGGGCGTCAATTTTATAAAACAGGGGAAACGGCAGAAACTTTTATTCAACCAATTTTATACTATTATGGCTTAACGCATTTGATTAAAGCAATTGTACTAACCATTCGACCAAACTATCCTGAAACATCCTCAATTTTAGCGCACGGTGTTTCTACTAGAAGGAGAAAAAAGAAACAGTATACTTTTCTTCATGATGAAGTAAAAGCACAGCAGAATGGGTTGTTTCCTTATTTTGCTGAACACGTTTACGGAATAAAAAAACAAGCACTTTCGAAATGGAATATGAAAGCGTTACTCGCCAGCATACCAGAATTGAATACGTTTTTTCATTTTAACAATAAAGAACAAGGAATGGTTGCAGTAGGAAACTTAGGGACAACAGAAATCCATTTCCCACTACGACTTCTTGATCACTATCATTTAACGACAGAAGCATTAATACAGCGTATTCGCCCATATTTACCACAAATTGGAACGGTTGTTACCGACAAGGAGAAGATCCATATCACCTTAACCGTCCCGGTCAACGAAGCACGCGGACCGTTTAAAATTAATAACGATAATGACAAAATTTATTTTCCTTCTACACGCGATATGTACGAAGTCTATTCGGAGTCAATCAACCATTATTTGATATTGTACAATTTAAGTATGATTTGCCGTTATGAAACGGAATGGTGGGGAGATCTATTAGGTACAAAGTCGGATGTCGACTACCCATTAATCGCTCATTATCTTCAAGTTGCACGTAAAAAGGTTCCTTTATTAATCGGTTACGAATTGCTAAAGCAATCGCCATTCGGTTAACATCCAACACCATATCGTTTAATTATAGCAATTGTATTTGAAATCATTTCGATTATCGGCTTATCCATCAATTGCTTCTTCAATGTAAAGATTCATATTGTTTTCTAAACTAATTATTTCTCTACTATCCGTTAGCTTTATCATCGGTCTTGTCGGTTGTTTATTATTTATAAATACGATTTCGCCTTCTTTTTCATTAGATAACTTTACGCGCGTACCGATTGAGAAGTTTGTTAAGCTTTCGATAAATACCAAAACTACCTTAGGAGAAAGCCTTGAAAATTGCTTCCCTTGCAATTGTTCAATTACCTTAAAGGAGGAAGCTTTCTTTGCGTAAATGCGCTCACAAGTCATCGCATGATAGGTGTCACACACAGCAATAATTTGTGCGTATAGATGAATTTTGTTTCCTTTCATCTGATACGGGTATCCTGTACCATCCATTCTCTCGTGGTGTTGTAAGATTGCTAGCTTCGCCTGTTGAGAAAGCGTTGGGATTTTTTCTACTAGTCGATAGGAAAAAATCGGATGTTGTTTTACTTCATCAAATTCTCTCGATGTCAATGGACGGTCTTCCATATAATACGTGTTTATTTTTGCCATCCCACTATCGCTTAATACCCCTGCTAACCCGAGTTGCAACCACTCGTTTTTCAACAAATTCATTTTTTGACCAATATAAGCTGATAAAAGGCCTACAGAAACAGAATGATGATATATGTAGTCCTGCTTATTAGAATACTGCTGTAGGCGAAAAACAGCTGATCCAAATTGTTCAACCCGCATTAGTAATGGGAGCATCATTTTCCGTACTTGAGGCATATCGATCGGTACGTTGTTCTGCCATTGATGATACATTTTTTTAAATTGTTCTACAACTTGAAGGTAATGTTCTGCTAACGTAAGTTCTTCATCTACGTGCTGTCGTTTTATTTTTTCTACTTGTTCTGCTTCGTCTTGCATTTTTGGTTTAAACAACTCTCCATTTGCTAATTTCGGAGAGACGTGAACGGATTCTATTAAAAATTTCTTTAATATCGTAATATGCTCATCTGCAAGCACTGTATTTTCTAATACGATTGGCCGGCCACTTGGCCCTATAACACTTTTAAGCAATATACATCCTGTCGTAAGTTGCGTTGTATTAACTTGCAAGCCTGCACCCCCATCATACAGTCATCTATGTAATTTAAATATTATAAAAATTAGGAAGGATAAACAAGGTGATTCTCCAGCTTTTTACATGCTAATCGAATCACCTCGTTATTTATTAGATCTATTATTCTTCGTTCTCTGTCGATTCTTCTATCTCATCGTTCTCAACTTCTTCTACTTCATCCGTTTCTTCCTCACGATTAACTTGGGCAACGGTTGCAACCTCTTCATCGGCTTGCAAGCGTATAAGCCGTACACCTTGCGTATTCCGTCCTGTTTGAGAAATACTGTCTACTGGGATACGAATCAATACACCTGCGACTGTAATTAACATCATATCTTCTTCACCGGTTACTGCCTTCACTGCAACGACATGTCCGGTCTCATCTGTTAATTTACATGTAAATATACCTTTTCCACCACGATTTGTTTTACGATACTGTTCTTCAGGTGTTCGTTTTCCTACACCTTTATTCGTTACATGGAGGACTTGCATATCCTTTTCTAAAATCTCCATTGAAACAACTTCATCTTCTTCACGTAAGGTAATCCCACGAACGCCAGCAGCCGTCCTCCCCATGGAACGCACTTGTTCTTCTTCAAAGCGAATTAAATAACCTTGCTTTGTTGCAATCATAATATCTTTATTACCGTCCGTTAAACGAACAGATATAAGTTCGTCCTCATCTCGTAGGCCAACCGCAATTAAACCGCCTTTACGTATATTGGCAAACTGAGATAATGGAGAGCGTTTCGATATGCCGTGCTTCGTTGTAAAGAATAAGTACCAATCATCGACAAAGTCTTTCACAGTAATTACTGCGTTAATCCATTCATCTTTTTCTATTTGCAGTAAATTTATAATAGGCAAGCCTTTAGCTGTACGACCAAACTCTGGTATTTCATAGCCTTTAGCTCGATAGACTTTCCCTTTGTTTGTAAAAAACAATACCGTATTATGTGTCGATGTAGATACTAAATGCTCAACAAAATCATCCTCATTCGTTCCCATTCCTTGAATACCGCGACCACCTCGGTTTTGTGTTCGATACGTGGAGGAAGGAAGGCGTTTAATATAGCCTTGATGGGTCAGTGTAATGACGATATTTTCTTCTGGAATCAAGTCTTCATCCTCAAAGAAGTCAACGCCACCCATTACAATTTCTGAGCGTCGTTCATCATTGAACCGTTCCTTAATTTCAGTCAATTCTTCGCGAATAATTTCTAATACTTTTTCCTCGTCTGCCAAAATTGCTTTTAGCTCTTTAATGAGCTCGATTAATTCATTGTATTCTGTTTCAATCTTTTCGCGTTCTAGTCCTGTAAGGCGCTGGAGACGCATATCTAAAATTGCTTGTGCTTGTTTTTCGCTTAGTTTAAAACGCTCGATTAAGCCACTGCGGGCAATTTCGGTTGTTTTAGAATTTCGAATAAGCGTAATAACTTCATCTAAATGATCAAGTGCGATTCGTAACCCTTCTAAAATATGTGCACGTGCTTCTGCTTTACGTAGCTCAAATGCTGTTCGACGTGTAATAATGACCTTTTGGTGATCGAGGTAATGCTGTAAACACTTTTTAACCGTCAGCACTTTTGGCTGCCCATCGACAAGTGCGAGCATATTTATTCCAAAAGTAGTTTGTAAGGATGTATATTTATATAAATTATTTAAAACAACATTTGCATTTACATCTCTGCGCAATTCCATTACGATGCGCATACCGTTTCGATCGGATTCATCTCGTAAGTCGGTAATACCTTCAATTCGTTTTTCGCGAACATGCTCCGCAATTTTCTCAATTAACTTAGCTTTGTTCACTTGATAAGGCAGCTCTGAAACGATAATCGTTGATGTGCCATTTTTATTTTCTTCAACATGTACCTTTGCGCGAATCGTTATTGATCCACGCCCTGTTTCATATGCTTTGCGAATACCGCTCCGTCCAAGAATAAGTCCTGCTGTTGGAAAATCAGGGCCATGAATATGATTTTCCATTAATTCTTCGACTGTAATTTCCGGGTCTTTACTTAGTGCAAGTACAGCATCAATCGTTTCTCCTATATTGTGTGGTGGAATGTTCGTTGCCATACCTACCGCAATTCCTGAGGATCCGTTAACGAGTAAGTTCGGAAACCTTGCTGGGAATACAACTGGTTCCCTTTCTGCACCATCATAGTTATCCTGATAATCAATCGTATCTTTATTTATATCCCGTAATAGCTCCATCGACAGCTTAGACATTTTTGCTTCCGTATACCGCATTGCTGCCGCTGAATCACCATCTACCGATCCAAAATTCCCATGCCCATCTACGAGCAAATACCGGTGACTAAAATCTTGAGCCATACGTACCATCGCTTCGTATACAGCGGAGTCACCATGCGGATGATACTTCCCGATAACTTCCCCGACAATCCGTGCCGATTTTTTATATGCTTTGTCCGCATGCATACCAAGATCATGCATCGCATACAAGATACGGCGATGGACAGGCTTTAACCCGTCACGCACATCGGGAAGCGCACGAGATACGATTACACTCATTGCATAATCGAGAAAGGAAGTCCGCATTTCTTCACTTATATTTATTTCTTCTACATTTGGTCTTTCTTGCTTCACTATCAGATTACCTCCTAATCAACGTTAGCAGTTGAATGTGAGAAGTTTTGCTTGTACGTTCGCATGCAAGTACTCTACGCATTCACTCTCCAATTGACTCTCTATTTATACATCAAGGTTTTGTACGTACTGTGCATTGCCTTCTATAAAGTCCCTGCGTGGCTCTACTTTATCGCCCATTAATATATTAAACACTTCATCCGCATCAATTGCATCTTTCAATTTTACTTGCAACAATGTTCTCGTTTCAGGATCCATCGTTGTTTCCCATAATTGCTCTGCATTCATCTCTCCTAGACCTTTATAGCGCTGAATGCCTGGCTTTGGTGATTTTGGAAGCTGATTTAAAATTTCCTCCATCCCTTGTTCATCGTAAGCGTAATGTGCAGCTTTTCCTTGCTGTATTTTATAAAGTGGTGGCTGGGCAATATATACATAACCATGTTCTATTAATGGTTTCATATAACGATAGAAGAACGTAAGTAATAACGTTCGAATATGCGCCCCATCAACATCTGCATCGGTCATAATAACGATTTTATGATATCGTGCCTTCGTAATATCGAAATCCTCAGCAATCCCTGTACCGAGCGCTGTTATCATCATTCGAACCTCATTGTTCGATAAAATTCGGTCAAGGCGCGCTTTTTCAACATTTAATATTTTCCCACGTAAAGGCAAGATTGCTTGGAAATGGCGATCTCGTCCTTGCTTTGCTGAGCCCCCAGCCGAATCCCCCTCTACAATATACAATTCACTAATTTCTGCGTCCTTTGAGGAACAATCGGCTAATTTCCCCGGTAAATTGGAAACTTCTAACGCACTTTTTCTCCGAGTCAATTCACGTGCCTTACGTGCCGCCATTCTAGCACGAGAAGCCATCATTCCTTTTTCCACGATTGTTTTTCCAACGGACGGATTTTCAAGTAAAAATTTAGAAAATTCCTCACTAAATACTTGGTCGGTAACAGTACGTGCATCGCTATTACCGAGCTTTGTTTTTGTCTGCCCTTCAAATTGTGGATCTGTATGCTTAACCGACACAATCGCCGTCATACCTTCTCGGACATCGTCACCTGTTAAGTTTTGATCATCGTCTTTAAACAAGTTGCTCTTTCTTGCATAATCGTTAATTACCCGTGTTAGCGCAGTTCGGAAGCCAGACTCATGTGTTCCGCCTTCATACGTATGAATATTATTAGCAAATGAATATAAATTGCTCGCATAGCCATCGTTATATTGAATCGCTATTTCTACGGATATATCTTGCGCTTCTCCTTCTGCATAAATTGGTTCGTGTAATACATCCTTCGTCCGATTCATATACTCAACATAAGAGCGAATACCGCCCTCATAATAATAATCAATTGGCTCTTTATCTGTACGTTTATCTTGAAACGTAATCGTTAATTGCTTGTTTAAAAATGCAAGCTCCCTTAATCGATTCGCTAAAATATCATAGTCAAAAACCGTTGTTTCGGTAAAAATTTCAGGATCTGGTTTAAAATGAATAACGGTTCCCGTATGATCCGTTTCGCCAATTACTTTTAAATCGCCCTTTACAACCCCACGCTCAAATAACAAATGGTGTATTTTCCCTTCGCGATGAACAAATACTTCTAATTCCGTTGACAAAGCATTAACGACAGAAGCACCTACACCATGCAGCCCACCAGATACTTTATAGCCGCCGCCACCAAATTTACCACCTGCATGTAAGACGGTCATAATAACTTCAACAGCAGGCCTACCCGAGTCTTCATGCGTATTAATTGGTATCCCGCGCCCATTATCTTTTACAGTAATACTGTTATCCTGCTCCACGATGACATGAATATGATCACAATACCCTGCCAAAGCTTCATCAATACTATTATCGGTAATTTCCCAAACGAGATGGTGGAGTCCTTTTTCATTTGTTGATCCGATGTACATGCTTGGTCGTTTTCTAACTGCTTCAAGTCCTTCTAGCACTTGAATCTGGTCTGCATCATACGTTTGTTCTACAATTTTATCTTCCATAAGAAAAACCCACCTACATTTCTTAAAAACTAATTTATTTTAAGTTAAATTTTTACAACTCATTTTCTTGTTTGTTTTAAAAAAGTTTCAAGTCCGTTAATTCAACCTAGAAACGATTGCTGCTTTATTTCAACCTTACCGTAAGAACTTTCGTATCGTTTTCTTCTATCGGATACGTATTCAAGTATCAATCAAAATAATCCGTCGTGTTAATTGTAGAAATCATGCTCGATCTCTTTTTTAATGTCGGAATAGAGAGTGTACTGTAGTAAATAAAGTCATCTGTAATGACAATTGACTTTGCTTCTCTTTTAGTGCCTTTAATTTTCCTTCGTTCTCTAGCAACTTGCATCATCTCTTTTATAATGGATGAGGATTGAATCAAATTACGATCAATAATAGATATAATATCTTTCGATTGGAGTACGTAATCATTACCGATATGGACGAACATGGTTTCCCTCCTGGTCATATTTTAATGATTACGGCACAATTATCCCATTTTCAACATGAAATAATTCTGCTTTTTTCAATGTTTCATGGTAAATGCCGTCGACACTTGTAGTTGAAACAAACGTTTGTACTTTCCCTTGAATCGTACTTAGAAGATGCGACTGTCTGTAGTCATCCAACTCACTTAAAACATCATCAAGTAAAAGAACCGGGTATTCACCAATTTCATTTTTTATTAGTTCAATTTCCGCAAGCTTAACCGATAATGCTGTCGTTCTTTGCTGTCCTTGTGAACCGAATGTTTTAACATTTTTTCCATTAACTAAAAATGTAAGGTCATCGCGATGAGGGCCGATTAAAGTTGTTCCTCTATCAATTTCACTTTGCTGCATTTCCTGGAATCGTTTCGTATATGCTGTATTTATTTTCTCCTTGTTTGCAGCTTCTGATACTTCAATCGTCGGTTTATACTTTATTTCAAGCTGTTCAAGCTGGCGGCTTATTTGTAAATGAATGGGACAGGCCCACTTCCGTAATAAATGTAAAAAGGCAAACCTACGCTCCAGTAACGTAACGGCCTGTTCAATTAATTGCTCCGTTAAAATATGCAGCATTGTTATATCCTGCTGTTTTTGACGCTGCAATTGCTTTAATAAATGGTTGCGCTGTTTCAATATTTTTTGATATTGGCCTAAATGGTAAATATAAGCAGGTTGAATTTGTCCGAGCTCCATATCGATAAAACGACGCCGTAGCTGAGGTGAGCCTTTTACTAAAGCTAAATCCTCTGGAGCAAACATGACGATATTCAATGCACCAATATAGGCGCTCAGCCGTTTTTGTTCAATTCGATTTCGCTTTGCTTTTTTACCTTTATCGTGAAAAATCATCTCTAATGGAAACGAACGGTCGCCTTTATGAATCATGCCTTCAATTTTACAAAAATCCTTATCCCATTGGATTAGTTCATTATCCCTTGGGGTCCGATAAGAACGGGTGAAAGCCATAACATAGATAGCTTCCATTAGGTTTGTTTTTCCTTGAGCATTTTCACCAATAATGACATTAATTTTATCATCGAATGAAAGATCGAGCTTTTCATAATTTCGATAGTTCCGTAATTTTAATTGATCAATGTGCATGCAAATTCCTCTTTTTTGCATCTTCTATCTTTATGCATCGGTTAATTAGAAATAAAGTCCTTTATTCTTTATGTACAACGATAAATTTTCCTACTTCTCCAACAGCTACAACATCATTGGGATACAGCTTTCTTCCACGACGGTGCTCCAGCTCTCCATTAACGTATACACCCTCATCCTGTAAAAAGGCTTTAATCATGCCTCCAGAATCAAAGATGTTGGCTAGCTTCAGCAGTTGGCTCAATGTAATATACGGGGTATGAATCGGTATTTTTTCCACATTCTCACCAAATTTCTTTCATTAGTATATGTTTTGAATATTATTCGTACGGATAAATGCCTTAAATCGCTTATTATCCTATTTTACTAAAGATTTCATGTTTAGGGAAGGTAATACCCTTAATTATAAATTAAACGCTTAAATTGCCTGTAAATTGTTTTTTGCTCTGCCTATTTTAAACGTGTGAGGGAAATAAAGTTGAATTGAGTAATGAATCTCAAGTTTTAAAAGGGAAGACGAAATTGTATGAGTAAAATGTTTGTTGGGGAACAGATGCACGAATCTAACTAGATAATATGTGATCAATTTTATTTCGAACGATATACACATGAATAGCACCGTTGATTTTCACTGCAGGTGGATGCTTTCCGCGGGCACGGCTTCAGCCTCCTCGGAAGAAAACCACTTACTGCGGGGTCGACGCTTGCTGTTCCCTCTGGAGTCTTCGTGTATATCTACTGCGGTCGGTAGGAATCAACACTAAAATTAACGAATACAAAGAGAGGTTTTTTAACTTCTTAAAATAACACCGACAAATACTTGACTCAATCGACGAAATTTAAAATCTGTTAAACATGTTAAACAGCTAAAACTACGAAAGGTATTTGCCACTGCTTTTTATAAAATGCACGTATGCCGATATATTTCGCCATGAACATATAAAAAAGAGAAGTGAAGGAATGTCCTTCTACATTGAACATCCTACCTTCTCTTTCTAGTTATTAAGTTATTAAAATTAGTGCGTTATTTTTAATTAGAAAAAGATTTAAAATGTGCGAACAGGAAGGATCAATTGCAGAACATTAGAATCTTCTTCAGCAGGAGTAATAATAAATGGTCGCATTGCTCCTGTAAAGTTAATTTTTACTTCCTCACATTCAACTGCTTTTAGTGCATCGAGCATATATTTCGAGCTAAAGGATATTTTTAAATCTTCTCCATCTATTTCACGTACTTTTATTTCTTCAGAAACTTTTCCAATTTCCGGCGAATTGCTCGTTATTTCGATGACTGCGTTTTCCTTTGTTTCCAATTGCACAACATTATTTTCTTCTTTTGCAAGAAGTGAAGCTCGATCAATAGTATTTAACAATTCTTTCGTATGTACATGGATAAGTGTTTTACTTTCGTTCGGGATCAAACGGGATGTTTCTGGATAGTTGCCATCTAATAAACGGGATAGAAAATAAACATTTTTCGTATGAAACAATATTTGATTATTCATCATACTTATTTCTACTGGTTCATCGGTATCGTGTAAAATTTTGTTTAATTCATTTACGCTTTTTCCAGGCACGACAATACTGGAAAACTCCGTTGCTGCTTCTTGAACAGGTGCTGTTCTTGAAGCGAGACGATGACTGTCTGTCGCAGTAAAGCTTAACGTATTGTCTGCGAGCTTCATATTAATTCCAGTAAGAATTGGACGTGTTTCCATGGAGGATACAGCAAAAGCTGTTTGTTTAATTAAGTTTTTAAGTAAAGCAGATGGCATTTGAAAACTCTCATCTGTTTGGAATTTTGGTAGCTGTGGGTAATCCTCGCTATTCTGTCCATTTAACGTAAATACTGCTTTACCTGAACGAATTGTTACAATTAGTTGATCATTTACTTCTAATTCGACCTGTGGATCAGGTAATTTACGGATGATCTCAGGAAAATAAGGGACTTGTAATACGATACTCCCCTCTTCAATATTTTCTACAATTGTTTCTCCGTCTATCTCTGTCGGAATAAACGATTGAATTGAAATATCCGAATCACTTCCTGTTAAAGTAATTCCTTGTTTTTTCGCTTCTATTTTCATCCCTGACAAAATAGGAATAACCGATCGTGTTGAGATTGCTTTTACAACATCTTGAATGCTTTTTAGTAAATCGGATCGTTGAATACTAAATTTCATTATGTATTCCTCCTTAATATGAAAATCGTTATATATATTATTTTATTATAATATAGTAATAATAGTAGTAAGGGCTGTGAATATGTGGATAACCGCCTGGAACAAGCATTGCGAACTAGTTTTCCACATGTAGATAACTTGTTCATAACGGGCTGTGGTTTTCAACAGTATTCACAGGTCCTAAATTAAAAGCTTTTTAGTTTTTCTTTAATTTCTTCTAGTTCAACTGCTAATGATTCATCGCTATCGAGCATTTTACTTATTTTCGTATGGGCATGGATTACAGTCGTATGATCACGGCCACCGAACTCTTCTCCGATTTTTGGCAATGATAAATCAGTAAGCTCTCTGGAAAGATACATTGCTATTTGTCTTGGAAACGCAATTGATTTCGTTCTTTTCTTAGCCAAAAAATCCTCTAGCTTAACTCCGTATTTTTCCCCGACGACTTCTTGGATCGCTACAACTGTTATTTTTTTCGGTTTATTATTCGGAATAATATCCTTTAACGCATCTACCGCTAGAGACGTGTCAATATCTTGATTAATTAAAGAAGAATAAGCAACAACACGAATTAACGCACCTTCTAGCTCTCGAATGTTCGTATCAATTTGATTGGCGATATAGAGCATTACTTCATTTGGTATATCAACCAATCCTTCAGCTTTCGCCTTTTTTGTTAAAATAGCAATTCTAGTTTCCAAATCAGGTGGTGTGATGTCGGTAATTAATCCCCATTCAAAACGTGATCGTAACCGATCCTCTAATGTTGGTATTTCCTTAGGTGGGCGATCACTGGAAATAATAATTTGTTTATTTTCTTCATGCAACGTATTGAACGTATGAAAAAATTCTTCCTGTGTTTGCTCCTTGCCAGCTAAAAATTGGATATCATCAACGAGCAATACATCAACATTACGGTATTTGTTGCGAAATGTACCGGCTTTATTATCCATAATTGAATTAATAAATTCATTTGTAAATTTTTCCGACGATAAATAGACAACATTCGCCTGCGGATTATGTTCTTGTACATAATGGCCGATTGCATGCATTAAATGTGTTTTACCTAAACCTACACCACCATAAATAAATAATGGGTTGTACGATTTCGCTGGAGCTTCTGCAACAGCAAGTGAAGCTGCGTGGGCAAAACGGTTTCCTGTACCAATAACAAACGTATCAAACGTATATTTTGGATTTAGCATACTTCGCTGTGTCTGTTCTTTTTGTTTCGCCTTTTTATCTTTATCCTTTCGTTTTGTTTCGTCTATTGCACTTAATTCAGCTGATTCTGGAATAATGAACTTTGCTTTAAGATGGGCACCTGTTATTTCATGCAATATATCTGCAATTAAATCTGTATAATGCCCTTCAAGCCAATCTTTGGCAAATTCATTAGGAACACGAATAACAATCGTATCTCCGTTTAAGTCGGATGCCTTCGTATTTTTTAGCCATGTTTCAAAACTAGGCTTGCTTATTTTAGTTTCTATCTTTTTTAGTGCAGCCATCCATAATTCTTCGACATTTTCCAAGATGATTCCACCTTTTTATCATAATGAATAAATGAAGGGTATAAAAAGCCTCTCTCAATCTTTCAAATCAGTATGCAGGCAAGAAAGATGGAAAGGCTATTTCACGTTCATTTGTAATGGTATTTATATATGTAATCAGGAGTAAGTACTTTACATGTTACCTGATCGAATAATAAATAAAAGGGTAATAGTTTTTAATTTTTATCTGTGTATAAAAATAACAGGAACCCAGCTCGGGTTTAACATGTTATTTACATTATCCACAATACTGGGGATAACAACGTAAACAAGGAGTGAATAATTACTAACAAATTATCCACAGGTTGGGGATAATTTGAAGAGGGTTACGAGTTTTCAACAGATTAAAACATAATAATCGTACCAAATAAACAGTATGATTGCAATGTTTTTTTACACTTATCCACATATTCCGTTCATTGTTGACATTTTTTGTCCACACGGTATGATTTTGTGCAAAACTTGTCGATAAGAAGTGTGAATATTTTTTTGTGTTTAGCATAAAATAAATAGGTTGTTGATAAGTGTATGAAAAGTGGGGACGGTACCTTAGAGATAGAAACGCTATGTTAAATTCATAAATCATAGTCGTCTTTTTAATAGTAAAATGAGTCATAACGAACGAATCGCATAAAAAAAGCTTTTAATTATTCGCTTGGTTCTTGAACAAAAATAGTTGTCTTCTGGAGAGGATGTATATAAGCCCGCATAATAATATAGGTAAGTTCGGCTTCATTAGAGAAGGCTAATTTTTGAGATTAGTACTAGAGGAGCAGTACGATCAATGCTTTTTTTACATTCGACTTGTTCGAGTCGTTCGCTAAAAATAGAGAATGATAAAATAAACAGGTAAACATTACTCTATAAAAGAGCGTTTTATTACGTATCGGGGCTGTTTAAGTAGCAAGCTTTTAAAATGAGAGTTGACAGTTGCTATGTATTTTACGTATAATTAGCAAGAATGTTTTTCAGCAATTTATATTTTATTTTATAGATAAAGTATAATATGATATAGAAAAGGCTTAAATTAAAAGGTAACGTGCGTAGCTTAGGGAGATTTCTTTCCTTCTGCATACTTGATTACTTGGGAGTACATCCAAGTGGACAAATACATGATTAGCTGCTTTTTCTAAGTTTTAATCCTCGGGAGGTGCAGATTAATGAAAAGAACATTTCAACCGAATAATCGTAAAAGAAAAAAAGTACATGGTTTTCGCTCTCGCATGAGTACGAAAAACGGACGTAAAGTTTTAGCACGTCGTCGTCGCAAGGGTAGAAAAGTATTATCAGCATAGGCCACTGAATTGTTTTATCAGTGGTCTTTTTCCACTTTTTATTTTCTTGTTCCATGCGCTTATAAACGTAGAATAAAGGGTAAAATAAAGAGTATAGCTAATGAGCGTAGAACAGGCACGTTAATTGGAAATTGTTGGTGATAGTTATGAAGAAAGCGTATCGGATCAAACGTAACGAAGAATTTCAGTATGTTATGCAGGAAGGCAATTCGTTTGCTAATCGGCAGCTCGTTATATATTTTGTGGAAAACAATGCGCAGCATCATTTTCGTATTGGGCTATCTGTAGGTAAAAAGCTTGGAAATGCAGTAACTCGTAATCAAATTAAACGATATTTGCGACAAGCTTTTTTAGAGTTAGAAGATAAAATAAAACCGACTGTGAATATCGTAATCATTGCTCGACAGCCTACAGTACATATGGATTTCCATCAAATAAAAAAGAGTCTTGCCCATTTATTATATAAAACACGTCTATTTAATGATTAACCATTTTACATATATGTTAAAGATACGATGGTAAAATGTTGCCAATGTTAGGAGGAAATGGTTTGCGTAAAAAGGTCTTTTTTATTTTGACCTTAATTGGTTTACTTGTCTTGCTCTCCGGATGTATGGACATAAATGAACCGATTAATAGTGAAAGTACAGGGATTTGGAATGAATGGTTTGTCTATCCGTTGTCTCAAGTAATTATGTATTTTGCGGAATTATTTAATGATGATTATGGCTTGTCTATTGTTGTTGTAACAATAATGGCGCGTTTATTGCTATTGCCATTGAATATTAAGCAATTAAAAAGTTCAAAAGCAATGCAGGACATTCAACCAGAATTAAAAGAAATTCAAAAGAAATATAGCTCAAAAGATGCGAATACACAGCAAAAATTACAGCAGGAGACGATGGCTCTATTTCAGAAGCATGGCGTTAATCCGCTTGCAGGCTGTCTACCTATTTTTGTACAAATGCCGATCTTAATAGCAATGTACCATGCGATAATGCGTACAGATGAGATTACAGGCCATACCTTCTTATGGTTTGCTCTAGATTCACCGGACTATATTTTACCAGTTATTGCTGGAGCGGCAACATTTTTCCAACAAAAGCTTATGATGGCTGGCAGTCCAGCTGCTCAAAATCCTCAAATGGTGGCAATGCTTTATATTATGCCGATAATGATTACTGTTTTTGCATTTTTCTTCCCTGCAGCTTTAGCTTTATATTGGGTTGTAGGTAATATATTTATGGTTGGACAAACGTTATTAATTCGAAAACCGATGATGAAGGATGCTCATACAGGAGGAGACAAAAAGTGAGAGAAATAACTGCTAGTGGACAGACGTTAGAAGAAGCGGTCCAATCAGCATTAGAGCAGTTAAACACAACGAGGGACCAAGTAGAAATTGAAGTAATTGATGAAGGTAAGAAGGGATTTTTAGGCTTGTTTGGATCTCGAGCGGTCGTTAAAGTGAAGCTTGCCAAAAATAATATTGCGGAAACAGAAGCATTTATTGCAAATGTAACGAATAATATGGGCGCCAAAGTAGAAATAAAAACGACTGTTGCTAATACTCATGTTACGTTTGAATTAAGTGGTGAAAAAATTGCACTATTAATTGGTAAACGAGGTCAAACGTTAAATGCGCTACAATATTTGGTTCATTTAGTATTAAATAAAAACACGAAGCAATTCTATACAGTGACGTTAGATGCAGAAGGCTATCGTCAACGCAGAAAAGAGACGTTAGAGACACTTGCATTAAAAATGGCAGATAAAGCAGCTCGATTAAATAAAAAAGTTGCGTTGGAACCGATGCCTGCATTTGAAAGAAAGATCATTCATAACGCATTGCAAGGAAATGCGACAGTCTCTACGTATTCAGATGGCAGAGAGCCGCATCGTCACATTGTTATAAAACCATCTTAAAAGTAAGTAATACAACCTTGGGAAACCAAGGTTTTTTTTATTGCTATTTAACGAACTCACGGTGTGCTCTAAAAGGTGAGTCTATACGTGAAGGAGGCCTTATGACCGCTTTTGGAAAGTGGAGTATATTTCCGGATCAGAGCCAATTATTCACATGTGGATAATTGGCTCTGATTATACGAATTATTTTTAAATGAATTGTATTGTGGATAACTTTATTTTTTTAAATTTTTATGGTAATCTAGTTTGTTAGTGGATAGAAAAATTATGAGTGAATATAATATATTTTTTTATAAATAAAATAGAGGAGGTGAAGGGAATGGATATGGATACGATTGCTGCAATATCGACACCTATAGGAGAAGGAGCAATTGGTATTGTTCGCCTAAGTGGGGAGGAAGCCGTATCGATTGCCGCACGTCTTTTTAAAGGGAAAAATTTAGCAAAAGTGCCCTCTCATACAATCCATTATGGGAAAATTATTGATCCTTCTACAAATCATGCTGCAGAAGAAGTAATGGTATCCGTCATGAAAGCACCAAAGACCTTTACGAGAGAAGATGTTGTTGAAATTAATTGCCATGGTGGGCTTGTTGCTGTCAATCGTGTATTGGAAATCGTTTTGCAACAAGGCGCTCGGTTGGCAGAGCCCGGCGAATTCACGAAGCGGGCTTTTTTAAACGGTCGAATCGATTTGTCCCAAGCAGAGGCAGTTATGGATATCATTCGTGCAAAAACAAATAAAGCGATGCAAGTAGCGCTGCATCAAATGGATGGACGTCTCTCTCGTTTAATTCAAAGCTTGCGACAAACATTACTAGAAACGGTAGCTCATGTTGAAGTGAATATTGATTACCCAGAATATGATGATGTTGAAGAGATGTCACATGAATTAATGGAAGTGAAAACGAAGGAAGTTTTTGCAGAAATTGAACGTATTTTGCAAGTGGCAGAGCAAGGGAAAATTTTGCGAGAAGGAATTAAAACAGCTATAATCGGTCGCCCGAATGTCGGTAAGTCTTCGTTAATGAACGCATTTGTACAAGAAAACAAAGCAATCGTAACAGACGTTCCTGGAACTACTCGTGATATTATCGAAGAATATGTAAATATTCGTGGCGTTCCATTACGTTTAGTTGATACTGCAGGAATTCGAGAAACAGAAGATATTGTGGAAAGAATAGGAGTAGAACGTTCTCGTGAAGTTTTACAGGATTCGGATTTGATTCTTTTCATGCTGAATTACAACGAAACATTAACAGAAGATGATTTTGCTATATTTAAAGCGATTCGCGGATTAACGTTTATCGTTATCGTTAATAAAACGGATTTAGACAAGCGATTAGACCTTAATAAAGTAAGCGAGCTAGCTGGAAACAATCCAATTATTACTGCTTCCGTTCTTCATGAGGAAGGGATTGATAAGCTAGAAACAGCGATATCTACTATATTTTTTGCTGGAGCCATTGATGCAGGGGATTTAACGTATGTATCGAACGTACGACATATTCAATTATTAAAGCAGGCAAAACAAGCACTTGCAGATGCAATGCAAGGCTTAGAGCTAGGTATGCCACTGGACATCGTTCAGATTGATGTAACTCGTACGTGGGAATTTTTAGGAGAAATAATAGGCGATACGGCAAGTGACGCTTTAATTGATCAATTGTTTTCGCAATTTTGTTTAGGAAAATAATGCAATTGTTTTACACAGGGTAGAACGTATACAATCAAATTTTTAATGCGGGCAAGTGAAGAGCTGCACACTTCCTCATTGCTTACGTTTGCAGCAAATTAATAAGCAAGCACGATAATTTGGATACTAATAAAGGAAAGGGATGAAAACATGACGTACAACGCTGGCAAATATGATGTAATTGTAATTGGTGCTGGACACGCTGGCTGTGAAGCAGGAATTGCTGCTGCCCGTATGGGTGCAAACACCTTAATGCTCACATTGAATTTAGATATGATCGCTTTTATGCCTTGCAATCCATCACTTGGGGGGCCGGCTAAAGGAATCGTCATCCGAGAAATTGACGCGCTCGGTGGCGTTATGGGGAAGGTTATTGATAAAACATATATCCAAATGCGTATGCTAAATACAGGCAAAGGACCTGCTGTTCGTGCATTGCGTGCGCAAGCGGATAAACCGCTCTATATTCAAGAAATGAAAAAAGAAATTGAAGCACAAGAAAACCTAACATTGAAACAAGCAATGGTAAATGAATTGATTGTTGAGGACGGTGTTTGTAAAGGAGTAATAACAGAAACAAATGCAGCGTTTTATGCGGATTCTGTTATTATAACGACAGGAACGTTTATGCGTGGAAAAGTCTTAATTGGTGATTTAGAGTATGAGAGTGGCCCGAACAACCAACGCGTTTCTGTCAAGCTATCGGAAAATCTAGAAAAACTTGGCTTTGATTTGACACGGTTTAAAACAGGTACACCTCCACGGATTCATAATCAATCGATTGATTATTCAAAAACAGAAATCCAACCAGGTGATGAAAAAGCCCAAGGATTTTCTTATGAAACAACTCAGTTTATAACAGATCAAATTCCATGCTGGTTAACGTATACAAATGAATTTACACACGAAGTTATTAATGAAAACTTAGGATTATCAGCGATGTATTCAGGAATGAAGCGAGGAACAGGTCCACGCTATTGCCCATCAATTGAAGATAAAATTGTCCGGTTTAATGATAAGCCACGTCATCAAATATTTTTAGAGCCGGAAGGGCGCAATACAGAAGAAGTATATGTCCAAGGTTTATCGACATCATTACCGGAGTTTATCCAAGAAAAATTAATAAAATCAATTGACGGATTAGAAAATGCTCAAATTATGCGTCCAGGCTACGCAATTGAGTATGATGCTGTTATTCCAACACAGCTGTGGCCGACATTGGAGTCGAAGCACCTTCCAGGTTTATTTACAGCTGGACAAATAAACGGAACATCTGGTTATGAAGAAGCGGCCGGACAAGGAATTATGGCAGGTATAAATGCCGCAGCAAAAACATTAGGAAAAGAACCGTTTGTACTGGATCGATCACAAGCATATATTGGTGTGTTAATTGATGACTTAGTGACAAAAGGGACACGAGAGCCGTATCGTCTCTTAACATCACGTGCAGAATACCGCTTATTACTTCGTCATGACAATGCGGATATTCGTTTAACGGAATTAGGATATGAGCTAGGATTAATTTCAGAAGCACGTTACAAAAAATTTGTCGAAAAAAAGCAATCGATCGAAGCAGAAAAAAAACGTCTTGCTGCAACGGTAATTAAACCGACTGAGGACATACAACGTCTTTTGAAAGAAGCGGATAAACAACCTTTAAAAGAAGCTGTTAAAGCGTACGATTTGTTAAAGCGTCCAGAAATTAACTATGAGTTACTTGAGCAATTGCTTGAAACAACCGTTGATTTGCCAGCTGAAACTAAAGAACAAGTAGAAATACAAGTTAAATATGAAGGGTATATTAAAAAGGCAAACGATCAAGTGAAACGGATGCAAAAAATGGAAGACAAACGAATTCCAGAAAAAATTGACTACGATGCAATTCATGGATTGGCATCTGAAGCAAAAGAAAA
The DNA here is from genome assembly GCF_051846935.1 of Virgibacillus sp. W0430. Taxonomy (NCBI): domain Bacteria; kingdom Bacillati; phylum Bacillota; class Bacilli; order Caryophanales; family Bacillaceae; genus Virgibacillus; species Virgibacillus sp. W0430. The sequence goes on along the minus strand of NZ_JBPYCS010000013.1, from coordinate 48,236 downwards.
ATTAAAAAGCGTACAACCATTGTCCATCGGCCAAGCTTCTAGAATTTCTGGGGTAACCCCTGCCGATGTATCAATTCTTGCTGTTTATATTGAACAAGGGAATGTAGCTAAGCAAGCGAATTAAATTAGTTTTGATAGGAGATAAGTCGATGAATGTAGAGCAGTTTGTAAAAGCGTTAGAATTAAAAGGAATAAATCTAAATGAGCAACAAAGGAACCAATTCGAAACCTATTATAAAGTTTTGGTCGAATGGAATGAAAAAATGAACTTAACCTCGATCGTTGCGAAGGAAGAAGTTTATTTAAAACACTTTTACGACTCTATATCATCGGCTTTTTATTTTGATTTTTCAAAGAAACTCCATATTTGTGATGTTGGTGCAGGAGCAGGATTTCCGAGCATACCGCTCAAAATTTGTTTTCCAAACTTACACGTATCGATAGTGGATTCATTAAAAAAACGAATTGGATTTTTACACCACTTACAAAACGAGTTAAATATAGATCACGTTTCTTTTTACCATGACCGTGCAGAGACATTTGGACAAAACGTTCAATTTAGAGAAAAATTTGATATTGTCATGGCTCGGGCTGTTGCCCGCATGACTGTATTAAGTGAGTTATGCTTACCTTTAGTAAAACCAAACGGTGTATTTATTGCTATGAAAAGCGCACAAACAGAAGCAGAATACTTAGAAGCAGCGAAGGCCATTCGTTTACTAGGTGGAGAAAAAGAGAAAATAGAAACGTTTCATTTGCCAGTAGAAAACAGTGAACGAACGATTGTATTTGTAAAAAAATGTAAAAAAACACCGAAGAAGTATCCACGTAAACCAGGTTTGCCGAATAGAAGTCCAATTATTTAAGAATGTGTACGTATATTTACTTTTTAATCATTTTTTATGGTAATATAAATATAAATGCGTCAATATTAGCTATTATTCTTGCTGTACATATCGTTTGCTAATGTAGTAGATCGTGTTTCGATATCTATTATTAGTTTAAACATATTAGTGTAAACAATGATGCTTACAGACAGGCGCTACTTGTATTGGGATATTGTTGTCTGACGACAGATAAAGTGCAAAATCAATTGTTTCACGTGAAACAATTGATTTTCGGTTTCCCCATATTGGAACGGTAAATCGTTTTTATTTAAAGACGTTACGTTATAGGTAAAATGGAGTTTATAGGTGGTGTATCTTATATGTTAAATTCTATCAACCGAATATTTGGCACAGGATCTGGTGATAAATCGGACGATACAGTGACTAACGAGGAGAGTTTCACGCCTGATGAAGTAGTGCAGCTTGTGGTGAAGAACATTGTTCCGAACCGTTTTCAGCCACGGTCTCTTTTTAATGAAGAGAAAATAAAAGAGCTGGCACAGACGATTCATACACATGGAATGATTCAGCCGATTGTTGTGCGGAAAATGGATGGAGATACGTATGAGTTAATTGCAGGAGAAAGAAGATTAAGAGCTGTACAATCTTTGGAATGGGACGAGGTACCTGCGATTATACGAAATATGACCGATACGGAAACAGCATCGGTAGCATTAATTGAAAATTTGCAGAGAGAAGAATTGACCGTCATTGAGGAAGCAACTGCGTATGACCAGTTGTTACAGCTCCATTCTCTAACCCAAGAAGCATTAGCGCAACGGTTAGGGAAAAGTCAATCGACAATCGCGAATAAACTTCGACTTTTAAAGCTCCCTCAAGAAGTGCAAGACGCATTATTAAATAAAAAAATAACAGAGCGTCACGCTCGAGCTTTAATTAAAATAAAAGATGCTCCTAAGCAAATTGCTATTTTAAATGAAATACTAGCTGATGACTTAAATGTGAGTCAAACAGAGAAAAGGATAGAAACACTTTTTACGGATAAAGATGAAAAGAAGAAGAAAAGACCGCGTCTAAAAGGTGTGAACAAAGACATACGTATAGCGATGAATACGATTCGTCAATCGTTGCATATGGTTTCCGACACAGGTGTAAATGTCGAGTCCAATGAGCAAGAGCATGATGATTATTACGAGATAACAATTAAAATACAAAAAAAGCAATAAACGTACTTTCTCGATTTCTTTTAGGAAGACGTGCGAGATGAGAGAACGATAATATTGCTATTATTTATAGCAAATGTAACATACAAGATTAAATGAGATTGTCTCAATAAGCTTAATACGTGAGCGATAAACGATATTGCGATTGAGTTAAAAAATGAAGCCCATCTTTACGTACTAAAGATGGGTAATTTTAATCAGTTTATAGTCGTAAAGGATGCTGTGAATCTTTGAAAGTTGGTAAAAATCGATAGGAGCAGTAATAAATCGTCCTAGTTTTGGTAGTGAACGTATTTATACGAAAGCAAACTAAACAATAGTTGACGAGATTACGTTTTTTCAACAAAATCTATTAAACACGTTTTTTACGTAAAAAAATGCTAAAATAGATATATTAGATAATCCACGATAAATTGTATTTTAAATAAATGCTACAGAATCATATTTTGGGTAGGTGAAACAATGGGAAAGATCATAGCTGTGGCAAACCAAAAAGGTGGAGTAGGAAAAACTACTTCAACGGTCAATTTAGGTGCTTCACTCGCACAACTCGGTAATCGGGTATTGATTGTTGATATTGATCCACAAGGGAATGCTACAAGTGGTGTAGGAATTAATAAAGCAGATATGGATAAGTGTATTTATAACGTATTAGTAGAAGATTTACCCGCACAGGAAGTATGTGTGCCGACTATTATTTCGAATTTGGATATAATACCAGCTACAATTCAATTAGCAGGTGCAGAGATAGAATTAGTACCAACAATTTCACGGGAAATTCGATTAAAAAAGTCTTTAACAGACTTAAAATCAACGTACGATTATATTTTAATCGATTGTCCACCGTCTCTAGGCTTACTTACGATTAATGCATTAACATCTGCCGATAGCGTGCTTATACCTGTGCAATGCGAATATTATGCACTAGAAGGGCTTAGTCAGCTGCTAAATACAATCCGACTCGTCCAAAAACACTTAAACAAACAGCTAATGATAGAAGGCGTCTTACTAACAATGCTTGACGCTCGGACAAATTTAGGGATCCAAGTAATTGATGAAGTAAAGAAATACTTTCAAGATAAAGTATATCAATCAATTATTCCGCGAAACATTCGACTTGGTGAAGCTCCGAGTCATGGCAAACCGATAACTGCATATGATCCAAAATCAAGAGGTGCAGAAGTTTATCTTGAATTAGCAAAGGAAGTGATGAATAGTGGCGAGAAGGTTAGGTAAAGGTATTAATGCTCTTTTTCCTGACATAGAAGAAACGAATGATGAACGGATTCAAGAAGTACCAATAGCAGAATGTAGACCAAACCCATATCAGCCGAGAAAAACCTTTCACGCAGATGCAATTGAAGAACTGAAAGAGTCCATTTTGGAATATGGTATTATACAGCCATTAATTGTCCGAAAAAGTATTAAAGGATACGAAATAGTAGTAGGGGAAAGACGGTTCCGAGCTGCAAAGGAAGCTGGACTGGACAAGGTTCCTGTCGTAGTAAAAGAATTAACGGACAGCAAAATGATGGAATTGGCTTTATTAGAAAATCTTCAACGAGAGGATTTATCACCGATTGAAGAAGCACAAGCGTACTCTAATTTAATGAATGAATTAAAAGTAACCCAAGAAGAGTTGTCGAAACGCCTTGGGAAAAGCCGATCACACATTGCGAATATGACCCGACTACTAACATTGCCGGAACAAGTTATTGCTCATATTAATAACGGAGAGCTTTCAATGGGGCATGGACGGACGTTATTAGCCCTAAAGGATAAGAGTTTAATGAGCCCGGTCGTTAAGAAAATCATTAAAGAAAAGCTTAACGTACGTCAAGTTGAGAAATTAATTGATGACTTAAACGATAAGCAAAGACGGAAGCCAAAACCAGTCAAAAAGGATGTTTTTCTAACTGAAAGAGAAACAGCTCTAAGAGAAAGGTTAGGAACAGGCGTTAACATCCATCGTGGCAAGAAAAAAGGGAAAATAGAAATCGAATTTTATACAGATGAAGATCTTGATCGCATCATTCAAGTATTGGAACGTCCATGAACTGTGCTAAAACTGACTATTGAAGATGTCTAATCTAAATAGTCAGTTTTTTCAATTGGAAGTCTATCTGTTCGTGAACGGGGGTATGAGTAAAATGTTTGTGGGGAAACAGATGCACGAATTTAACTAGATAATATGTGATCAATTTTACTTCGAACGTTATACACATGAATAACACCGTTGAATTTCTAGAGGAGGCTGAGGCCGTGCCCACGGAAAGCTAGTGTATATCTACTGCGGTCGGTGGTAGGAATCAATACTAATATTAACGAATACAAAGAGAGATTTTTTAACTTCTTAAAATAACACCCACAAATACGTAGCTCAATCTGAACGGGGTTTTGATCAATATATTTTTATACAAACACTTATAATTATACGGTGTAATTAACAATGTACTGTACTCCGCTTGCTCAGAGAAAAGAAACATATGAGGAGGGGTCTTTTGATTTATTTTGATCAAGCAGCATCTTCTTTTCCTAAGCCAGATGAAGTTGTTCAAGCAATGATGGAAAGTGTAACAGTATATGGTGCAAACCCAGGCAGGGGAGGGCATAAGCTTTCAATGCAGGCCGATCGTGTCATAACTGAGACGAGGTCATTAGCAGCGCGATTATTTGACTGTTCAAACCCAAAACAATGCTTGTTTTATCAAAATGCAACGGTTGCTCTAAATCAGGCGATAAAAGGATTGCGTTGGGAAAGAGGAGATCGTATAATTGCAAGCTCTATTGAACATAATGCATTAAGAAGACCTTTACAATTTGTAACCGATGCGTATGGAGTAGAAGTAATTTATATCGACTGGACTGGAAATAAATCTGATTTTTTATACAAAGTTGAAAACAATATAAATGATAAAACAAAACTGGTAGCTATGTCGCATAGTTCAAATGTGACGGGTGCCATCCTGCCATTAAAAGAAATGCTTGAAATTACCAATTCAAACGATGTGCTTTCTTTAGTTGATGCGTCACAAACGGCAGGGCATATGAACATATCCATGCAAGCGTTAGGAATTGACTTGCTCGTATTTCCCGCACATAAAGGACTTTTAGGACCTCAAGGAGTAGGCATGCTGCTCGTTGAAGGAGAAGTAGATTTACTCCCGCTACATCATGGGGGGACAGGAATATACTCTGAATCACAATACCAACCACAAATGTGGCCACAAAAATTGGAAAGCGGGACACTAAACACGCCAGGTATTGCAGGGCTGCATGCCGCTCTCCGACTGTATGAACAACGAAAAAAACAAAATGTTTCACGTGAAACAATATTAATAAAGCGACTCGTAAGCGGTTTGGAAAACCTATTAGGTGTAACATGCTACGGACCTAAGCTTTCCGAGGAGCGGATGCCGATCGCTGCTTTTAACGTGTTACAAATACCTTCACAAGAAATTGCTATGATACTGGATTCGAATTATAATATTGCTGTACGTGGTGGCTTACATTGCAATCCAATGGAACATACATCGTTAAATACGATGAAACAAGGCGTCGTACGTGCCAGTGTAGGTATCTATAATACAGAAGCAGAAGTCGATTTGTTTTTGCAGGCAGTCGAGGAAATTACAGCAGCTTACAAAAAATTATGACATAACAATGGAGTAGACGCATATGGTTTTACTAGGTACATTAATTAACGGAGCATGTATAATTGTCGGAAGTGTGCTCGGTTTGTTTTTCACAAAAATCCCTCATAAATACAAAGAAACGGTTATGCATGGAATTGGCTTAGCGGTCATTTTAATCGGGTTACAGATGGCATTTACTACCGAATCGATATTAATTGTGTTAATAAGCTTATTAACAGGTGCTGTTATCGGGGAGTTATTGCAAGTAGAGGAGTTTCTGAATCGTCTCGGCATGTGGATAGGTAGCAAGTTCACAACAAAAGGGAGTGAACAAAGCTTAGCACAAGGCTTCGTCACAGCCTCATTAATTTTTGTGATAGGAGCGATGGCTGTAATAGGTGCACTTGATAGTGGTGTTCGTGGCGATCATCAAGTGTTAATTACGAAAGCAATAATAGATGGGTTTACGGCACTTGTCTTAACTACAACGCTAGGTTTCGGGGTAATTTTATCTGCAATACCGGTAGTGCTATATCAAGGGAGTATTGCTTTATTAGGTACGCAAATAGAAAAATGGATACCGGAAGCAGTGCTAAACGGTTTTATTGTTGAGTTAACAGCTGTTGGAGGGCTTTTAATCGTAGCAATCGGCTTGAATGTTTTAAAGCTCATGCAAATACGCATCGGAAATTTGCTACCTGCAATTGGTACAGTTGCAATTGTCTATTTTATTTTCCAACAATTTTAAAGTAGATTTAATACTTACCCCATTTGGAGCTTTCAGCGAAGGGACATAGCTCTAAAAAATCATATGTAATAACAATTATATTATATAGAAAAAGGAGATTTCGGGACGTATCGTCCTGACATTCTCCTTTTTTATTTATAGGATAGAAGGGTCTTATCTAGTAAAATTGCAAACGATTAGATTTAGAGTATAACCACGCTCGGAAAAATATACATCGCTTTCAGCCAGAAGCTTGTGATTCCCTACAGAGGTTAACGCTCTTTCGGGAATCACATCGATGCCAACTCACAAGGATTCTGAATAAAGCCTAAATGTTTCTTTGCTAGCGGAAGCCGTTGATTGCAGTGGAAAGTGGACGCATTCCGCCGGCATGGCTACATCTGCTTAATTTTTAGTAACAACCCACTTTCTGTGTGCTAGGTACAAATAAGCTTTGTACAGGCGCTTAGAATCGATGCACGCAGTGGATTGGCAGCAACTAAACAGAAGCTTGATTGCATTTTGTCACAACAACTGCTGGTGGTGTTTGATCATAGGTGAGCTGGCGATCAATTGTATGTAAGGTTATTGCGATTTGTTCAGCCATTTCATAGACGAGCGACAGTCTTGTGTTTTGCAGGACGGCATACTCCATAAAACCGCTAATATTTACAACGCCTGTTAAATGTATGTTACCGATAGGCGGAAGGGGCTTATTTAGTGCAGCGCCAGGCTTAACGGGTCCAGTTCCGGCAATTAATTGACCGATCGAGCTGCTTTTTCCTAAGCATGCATCAATTGCTATTATAAAAGGGTTTTGATGCGTATTGAAGATGGTATTCATTTGTTCTTGTAAGTTAACAGCATGTACCGGAGATGCTAACGTACCATATACAGTCATGTGCTTAGGGTTTAATTTTGACAAAAAACTTCCTGCTAAAGGACCGAGCGCATCTCCAGTGGAACGATCTGTACCAATGAATAAAGCAATATACTCACAAGGAGATGTCGGAAGCCATGAAATAAGTTTGCTACTCAAATAATTGCTTACATCTGGTTCAGAATAGCGCATGCGGAAATGATCATTGGGTCGTTTGCGTTTATTTAAATTCATAGCTTATCCTCCATAAACATATTGTTATAGTATACGTTCAAAAAAACAAAACTATACATAAAACGGTACATATGGGAGGAAAAGGAATGTGGAAAGCAGGTATGAAGTGGTTATTTCTTATTTTAGGGACAATGATAGGAGCCGGGTATGCATCGGGTAGAGAACTGTGGCAATTTTTTGGCGACGAAAGTGGACTTGCTATATTGTTATTTGTAATTATGTTTATTATATCGTGTACGGTTATTATGACCTTAAGTTATGAAAAGCGGGCAACAGATTATTTATATGTATTAGAAGCAATAGTAGGAAAGCGCCTCGTTCGAATCTATGATTATATGATCTTGTTGTATTTATTTACTACAACGGTAGTAATGATTGCTGGCAGTGGTGCGACAGTACAAGCATTTCAACTGAATTATTGGTGGGGAGTAATTTTGATATCTGTTGTTTTGTTGCTATTATTTATAAAAGATATAAACGCTGTTTTATCTATTAATCAGTTTATTATTCCACTGCTATTGGTAGGATTGTTATTCGTGCTTCTCCAGTTTACGATCGATCAGCAGCTTCCTCTCCTATCGCCTTGGAGCAAGCAAAGCAATTGGGCTGCAGCATTTCCATTTACTGCGTTAAATGTACTTCCTTTAGTAGCTGTTCTTGGTGCAATCGGGACGAAGGTGCAAACAAAAGGAGAAATATGGATTGCATCGATAGGTAGTGGAGTCGTTTTTGGTATTATTTCTTACATATATAATAATAGTTTAATTCAAATTGCAGATGAAATATTGTTATATGAAATACCACTGTTTGCTATTTTGAAGAATTACTCAGCAAATATGCTGTTTTTTATGAGTATACTTTTATGGATTGCTATATTTACTACAGCGGCAGCAGGTATTCTCGGAATCGTCACACGAATAAAACGATCTGTTCAGCTGCCGATTTGGCTGCTTGTTCTGCTATCGCTTGCTTGTATGCTACCACTTACTATTTTTGGTTTTTCCACTTTAATCGCCTATATATATCCCGCTTATGGTATATTGAATTTATATATATTAACTCGATTAGTATTCTTTCCGTTGTTTAACAATAGAAAATATTCAAACAATTAATTCGTGTCGCTTTCCTTTCCACAAAAAATGAATTGTTGTAAACTTTAAATAGTGCTAGATCGTATGGAGGTTTTTCATTTTGGTTAAAGTGAGCGAGAAATTACAAGACTTATGGATTTATATAACCGGTCCTAATTTATGGATTGCTATAGGACAAAGTGTTTTAAAAATTATTGTTATTATTATTTTAGCTAGTATCGTAGTTCGCGTTGGGAAAAATATAATTGATCGAGTTTTTAGCAAGAAACAAGGGCCAATACGAATATCAGAACGACGAGAAGAAACGATACAAAAATTAATGAAAAATGTACTGTCATACGTCGTATATTTTATTGCTTTTATTATGGTGCTGGAAGCATTATCCCTTCCAATCACATCCCTGCTTGCAGGTGCCGGAGTTGCAGGCCTTGCAATCGGGTTTGGTGCGCAAAACTTAGTACGTGATATTATATCCGGCTTTTTTATTGTGTTTGAGGATCAATTTTCTGTTGGCGACTACGTAATTGTTGCAGGCGCAGAAGGAACTGTTGAGGAAATCGGTTTACGAACGACAAAAATTCAAAGCTGGACAGGTGAACAAAACGTTATCCCAAATGGAAACATTACACAAGTAATCAATTATTCAATTCATAACGGCTTAGCAATTGTTGATATCAATGTTCCATATGAAAACGACATTGCTGCAGCTGAAGCGATTATTGAAGATGTTGTCAAACGGTTACCTGATAAGTATGAAGAAATAGTAAACACACCCGTAATACACGGTATACAAGCATTAGAAACATCGCACTATGTCATTCGAGTCATTGCCGATACACTACCAGTATATCAATGGTTTGGCGCAAGAGTAATCCGAAAAGAAGTAAAAGAGCGCTTATATAAAGAAGGAATTGATATACCAGCACCGCGACTTGTTATGTACTCTCGGAACGAACAGCCAACCGCACTCGAAATAGATAATAATAGAAAGGAAAGGGAGACGGGCAATGGTAGATAAGCAATTTGAACTGAACGACGTTGTTCAAATGAAAAAGCAGCATCCGTGTGGTGAAAACCGCTGGAAAATCATCCGTATGGGAATGGATATCCGTATAAAATGCTTAGGTTGTGAACGAAGTATTCTTATACCGAGAAAAGACTTTACGAAGAAGATGAAGAAAATAATAGAAAAAGCAGCGGAATAATACGTCATTGAATGAATGATGACGCATACGAAAATGATAATGAACGAAAAATGAACAAATTGGAATGTCCGGACTGATAAAATGAAAATATGATCACGCTATTTTTAAAAAATAAGCATACATTTATGCTTATTTTCACTTTATCAAAACTTGTCATTTAAAAATGTTCTATCTATAATTAGTAACAGATTCATATGAATGAATGACCTTAAGGAGTGGAAGTGGCATGTCATTGACAGCAGGAATTGTCGGGCTTCCGAATGTTGGTAAATCAACATTATTTAATGCAATTACCCAAGCAGGAGCAGAATCGGCAAATTACCCGTTTTGTACGATCGATCCAAACGTTGGAATTGTAGAAGTGCCGGACAAGCGTTTGCATATATTAACAGAGTTTGTTAAACCGAAGAAAACGATACCGACTGCTTTTGAATTTACAGATATAGCTGGAATCGTAAAAGGTGCGAGTAAAGGCGAAGGACTAGGGAATCAATTTTTATCCCATATACGACAAGTTGATGCAATTTGCCACGTCGTTCGCTGCTTTCAAGATGAAAACATAACACACGTATCGGGAAAAATAGACCCAATTGATGATATAGAAATTATTAATTTGGAATTAATTTTAGCAGATTTAGAAACGGTAAATAGGCGTTTTGAACGCGTGCAAAAGCTTGCGAGACAAAAAGATAAAGAAGCAGTTCAAGAGTTTAATGTCCTTGAGAAGATTAAAGAAGGCTTGGAAAACGAAAAGCCAGCTCGTGCTTTAGACTTCACCGAAGAACAGATGAAAATCGTTAGCCAGTTGCATTTATTAACGACAAAGCCTGTTTTATATGCAGCAAATGTAAGTGAAGATGAAATTACGAGACCAGATGAAAATGAGTACGTGCAAAAAGTGAAAGAGTTTGCTGCAGAAGAGAACGCTGAAGTGATCGTAGTGTGCGCAAAAATTGAAGCTGAAATTGCAGAGCTGGATCAAGACGAAAAGGCAATGTTTCTTGATGAGCTAGGCATTGCAGAATCTGGTTTGGATCAACTAATAAAAGCTTCGTATGATCTCCTTGGGTTAGCAACTTACTTTACTGCAGGGGAACAAGAAGTGCGTGCTTGGACATTTCGAAAAGGAATGAAAGCTCCACAGGCTGCCGGGATTATTCATACAGATTTTGAACGTGGTTTTATTCGTGCCGAGACGGTCTCTTACGATGATTTAGTAGAAGCAGGATCGATGGGACAAGCACGAGAAAAAGGAAAGGTTCGCTTAGAAGGAAAAGAATATCTCGTCCAAGACGGCGATGTAATTCATTTTCGCTTTAACGTTTAAGCGTTGTGCAAACTTAACGATATAATTCTTAGATTTTCGGATAAGCACCACTGTACCCAAACGAATTACGGATAATCGCATATACTGATTTCTCGAATAGGTTGTATATTATTGAAAAATTTGATATAATATTTCATCGTGAGTAATTAATTATTGATTATTCCTTGCTCCTTTAAATAAAGGAGCCGCATAGACCAAAAGGAGGTGTAACGGATGAGAGAATATGAAATCATGTATATCATCCGCCCAGACATTGAAGAAGAAGCACAAACGGCTTTGATTGAGCGTTTTAACAACATTCTTACTGATAATGGAGCGGAAATTGATAAAGTCGATGAAAAAGGCAAGAAACGTCTTGCTTATGAAATTAATGACTATCGTGATGGCTATTATGTTGTAATCAACTTCAAAGGTGCTGAACAAGCGGTTAACGAATTTGATCGTCAAGCGAAGTTTTCAGATGACATAATTCGCCACATGGCAATTCGAGTAGATGATCAATAAAAAGGAGTGATTCTGATGTTGAATCGAGTCGTTATTGTTGGAAGATTAACAAAGGATCCCGATCTACGTTATACACCGAACGGAGTAGCAGTCGCTAACTTTACAGTTGCTGCCAACCGTCCATTTAAAAACCAGCAAGGTGAAAATGAAGCTGATTTCATTAATTGTGTCGCATGGCGCAGACAAGCGGAAAACCTTGCGAATTATATGGGCAAAGGGAATCTAATTGGTGTAGATGGTCGTATTCAAACTCGGCGCTTTGAAGGGCAAGACGGGAAAACCGTTTTTGTGACAGAGGTTTTGGCTGAAGGTATTCAATTTTTAGAGCCAAAAGGATCCTCTCAAAACAAAGGACAAACTGGACCAGGCTTCCAACAGCAGGGGCAACATCAGAGTCAGCCACAGGTAAACAATGCGGATCCATTTAGTAATGCCGGTGAGCCAATCGACATATCGGACGATGACTTGCCATTTTAGATCGATGGATCGTACTAAAATAAATTTCAGTTAGGTAATAAAAGTAAGGAGGGGAAAGTATGAGTGCTCGTCGTGGACGCCCAAGACGTCGTAAAGTTTGTTATTTTACAGCAAACGGTATAACAAACATTGATTATAAAGATGTTGAATTGTTGAAACGTTTTATTTCAGAACGAGGTAAAATATTGCCTCGTCGTGTTACAGGCACATCTGCAAAATACCAGCGCAAGCTGACAATTGCTATTAAACGTGCTCGCGCAATGGCTTTACTTCCATTCGTTTCCGAATAAAAAGTAAAAAAGGTCCCTTTTCATTTCTTAAGAGAAATAATGAAAAGGGGCTTTTGTTTTAGCTCTATACGGAATATTGGACTCATATTTGATGTAGTGCGCGTTCAAACTTACGCAAAAAATCAAATCTAAAAACTTCTGCACGTGCATAAACATCGGTAGAGCGTATTAAACATTAGAGGTTATCGGTTTCGTTTCAGAAAAATAGTAGTGCATGAATCGTATATGTATACGTCCAATTCTGTGTAAAAACCGTACTTCATTTATGAAGAACGAGTGCGCCTTCTCTCAGGGTAAATAAAAATAATTTTAAAAAGTAATACGATAACATAGAGCAAGCCGAACCATAAGATGCGATCATCAATTGGGAAAATCAAGGATAGCACCGCATAAATAAGAAATGGATTTGTCGTAGATAACGCTACCGCCTTCCAAATAACTGAAAAATGCAACTTACGATTAAAGAAGGTTGCGAGCTTTGTTCCAATAAATGCAATAATTGATAATAGAGCGAAGACAATAACAGTTAACGGCAAATAATAAAAAATGAAAAAGTAAATAAGAAAGAAAAAAACGCTCATGCTATCGCTAAACCCGTTCGGATTAGCTAATTGATCAAAAAAGGATGGTATGGAAACGATAAATAAAAGCATAAACATGTAAATAACAACAATATCCATACCGATTCGATTTAGTTTAAATACAGCATTTTTTCTTGGGAGTTGCACACTATATAAAAACGTATTCCAAAAAATCATTTTAGTCATCCTTCCTCATTAGATACTATACCACGATACATAGGTTATTCCCCGGGAAATATTCATTTGTACGTTTTTTGACAACAATTTCAGTCAAATTCTGTTATCATATTAGAATGAGGGTTAAATAAAATTACTCATTTATTTTCCGTAACGATTTAGAGGTGTGTGTGATGAACCAATCCAAAAAATTAACAGACGCAGCATTATTAATAGCAGTCTATATTCTATTACTTACAATTACCGTATTTGTACCATTTTTTTCTTTTTTTGTACTATTTTTATTACCAATTCCATTTGTTATTTACGCTTATAGGTATAGCTGGAAACCGACGCTTATTATGCTTATTGCGGCAACTATATTATCGATGTTCTTTGCTACGGTTATATCATTACCTTTAACCGTACTTGCAGGTTCTGGTGGGATTGTCATCGGTTATTCATTGTATCGCCGTCTTACACCATATGAGGCATGGGCACGGGGAACAGTCGGCTTTATAGCTGGATTGTTAATTGTATTTGTAGCAACGCAATTATTGCTTGGCATTAATATTACCGATGAAATTGATGTACTTGTTGAAGAGTCAATGAAAACGAGCAGCGCAATTCTAGAACAGGCTGGCTTGGAACAATCCGAGGAACAAATCGCACTCGTTGAAGCACAAATGAGTATGATGAAAAACTTGCTGCCTGTTGGTTTTGCTGTAAGTGCAATTATACTAGCCTTTGTAGCACAATGGATGAGCTATAAAGTTATAAATCGATTGGAAAATAAGCGATTAAGATTTCCGCCTTTCCGTGAGTTTGAATTGCCTGTTGCTTTAATATGGATCTACTTTAGTGCATTAATTATTTCCTTATTTGAACTCGATCCATCGAGCGCTCTGTTTCTAGCCATCCAAAATGTTCTTTATTTAGTCGTATTGTTTTTAACTTTACAAGGACTTTCATTTATTTTCTTTTACATGCATCATAAAAAGATTTCTAAAGCGGTTCCTATTATGATCGTTATTGCAGCTTTATTGCTACCACCTTTACTGTATTTCGTACGAATCATCGGTATAATTGATATAGGCTTTGGGTTAAGAAAACGGTTAAAGAATTGAATGCACGCATAGCAAGGCTATGTTATTTAAAATTACGACTGAATGATTGATTGCTTTAAAGCAAATGCTTTGTGAGGAAAATAAGGCGTTGCTAGAAATATAGGAGTTGAATCTGTATGTCCAATCGAACAAAAAAACAGATGCTGGGCGGTCACATAACCATTCTTTACGTATTGTCTGCCATATTACTAATAATGTTATGGTATTTTCAATGGTTGCTTGGAATAGGTATGACGATCATACTACTAACATCCTTTCTTTATAGCCTGAAGAAGGAGCAAAAGTTACATGAAGAAACAGAGGCATATATTGCCACATTATCGTATCGAGTGAAAAAGGTTGGGGAAGAAGCGCTCCTTGAAATGCCCTTTGGAATAATATTATACGATGAGGATTATAAGATTGAGTGGACGAATCCATACATGAATCAATTTAGTGAAGCACCTTCATTAGTCGGAAAACCGCTAAGTATATTGTCTGACCAGCTCATCCCGGCAGTAAAAGAAAGAAAAAATAATGTATGGATTACAGTCGATTCGTATAATTTGCAGACGGTTATTAAAGAATCCGATCGACTGCTTTATTTGTTTGATCGTACCGAACAGATGCGAATCGAAAAGTTATATCATAACGAACAAACGGTAATTGCGATTATATACTTGGATAATTATGAAGAAATAACACAAAACATGGACGACACAACAAAAAGCCAGCTAAATTCTCGCGTAACTTCTGTACTGAACAACTGGGCGGGAGCATACGGTTTATATTTAAAGCGAACGTCACAGGATCGTTTTTTAGCAATCGTAACGCAGGAAATTTTAGCTAAGCTCGAACAGTCTAAGTTTGAAATACTAGATGAAGTGCGAGAACTTGTCGTTGAATCTGGACAAAAGAACCCAGTCACCTTAAGTATCGGGATAGGTGTTGGAAACATGCCGCTCCCTGAGCTAGGAAAGCTGGCCCAATCGAGTCTTGATCTCGCTTTAGGACGTGGCGGTGACCAAATTGCTATTCGGGATGAGACCGGGAAAGTTCGATTTTATGGCGGGAAAACAAATCCAATGGAAAAAAGAACGAGAGTAAGAGCCCGCGTAATTTCTCATGCGTTAAAGGAATTAATTAAAGAAAGTGATAACGTAATAATTATGGGGCATAAAGCACCAGATATGGATTCGCTTGGATCCTGTATTGGTATATTAAATATTGCGAAATCAAACGAGGTAGAAGGTTTTATTGTTTTTGATGAAGATGATGTGACAGAAGGTGTCGAGCGAATCGTTGATGCACTTCGTGAAAAGGAATCGTTATGGGAGTCGTTTATCGCTCCAGATGAGGCAGAAGCAATTGTTTCCAGCAGAAGCTTAATTGTTATTGTTGATACTCACCGTCCAACAATGGTAGCCGATAGTCGCTTACTTAATAAAACGGACTATAAAGTAGTTATCGACCACCACCGTCGTGGAGAAGATTTTATCGAGAACCCGACGCTCGTTTATATGGAGCCATATGCATCGTCGACAAGTGAGCTTGTAACAGAGCTTCTAGAGTATCAGCCAAAACGAGCAAAGCTTGAAATATTAGAGGCGACTGCACTTCTTGCTGGAATAATTGTTGATACGAAAAGCTTTGCATTACGTACAGGTTCACGGACGTTTGATGCTGCGTCGTACTTGCGCTCCAAAGGTGCAGATAATATTTTAATCCAACAATTTTTAAAAGAAGATATACAGACTTATGTAAAGAGAAGTAAGCTAATTGAACGAGTTGAAGTGTATCAAGGCTCTATTGCAATTACAAAGGCAAATCCGGACGAGGTATATAGCCAAGTACTAATAGCACAAACAGCGGATACGTTGCTTACAATGAACAATATTGCGGCTTCTTTTGTCATTTGCAAGCTGGAAGATGGTAAGGTGGCAATTAGTGCTCGTTCATTAGGAGAAGTGAATGTTCAGGTTATTATGGAACGGATGGCAGGTGGGGGTCATTTAACAAATGCCGCTACACAAATCGAGGATACGACAATTGAAGATGTTGAACTATTTTTAAAAGAAATAATTGATGAGTATTATGGAAGGAGAGAAACAGAATGAAAGTAATATTTTTGCAAGATGTAAAAGGAAAAGGGAATAAAGACGAAGTGAAGGACGTGCCGGTAGGCTATGCACAAAACTTTTTATTTAAAAAGAAATTAGCCGTTGAAGCAACACCTGGGAACTTAAAAGCACTCGAATTAAGAAAGAAAAAAGCAAACGAACGTGCCCAGGAAGAAAAGGAAGCAGCCGTTTCATTGAAAAATGCCCTTAAAGAAATAACGGTTGAATTAAAAGCAAAGTCAGGAGAAGGTGGCCGCTTATTCGGTTCAATCACGAGCAAGCAAATTGCCGATGCATTACATAAAGAGCATGGGTATAAAATTGACCGACGTAAGCTTGAGCTTGAGCAGCCGATTCGTTCATTAGGCCATACGCATGTACCGGTCAAGCTGCATCCAGACGTACAAGGTACAATAAACGTCCACGTTAAAGAAGCATAAAAATACACACAAGCGATTGTGTGTATCGTATAAATAAGCAGCTGAAGCTTAGCTGATAAACAATCGTTCATACGTACGCTGTCATCGATATACGACAGCGTACATTAATCGGTCTTTAAAAGTAAACTACTTAAATAAGAATTAAAACGTAGAAGCGGTATATATATCGTACCAGCGTTTCTCCAAAAGGGAGGAATACAATTATGAGCGACATGTGGAACGAACGCATCCCTCCACATAATATAGAAGCAGAGCAAGCAGTTATCGGAGCAATTTTCTTAGAGCCAGAAGCATTTTCAACCGCCTCCGAGCTTCTTGTTCCAGCAGACTTTTATCGAGCAAGCCATCAACGAATATTTGAAGTAATGATGCGTTTAGCAGATAAAGGGGAGCCGATAGATCTCGTAACAGTAACAACAGCATTAGCAAATGCGAAGCAGCTCGAGGAAGCTGGCGGCGTTTCCTATCTATCGGATGTTGCAAGCAGTGTACCAACAGCGGCCAACATTGGCTACTACAGTAAAATCGTTGAAGAAAAAGCATTGCTACGTCGACTTATTCGTACAGCGACGGATATTGTCTCAACGAGCTTTGAAAAAGAAGATGAAGTAGCGGAAGTATTAGATGAAGCTGAAAAAAACATATTAGAAGTATCAGGCAGGAAGAATACCGGTGCATTTCGCGCGATAAAAGACGTACTGATCGAAGTATACGATAATATAGAACAATTGCATTTAAATGATGCCGATGTAACAGGTGTGCCGACTGGATTTCGCGACTTGGATCGCATAACCTCTGGATTTCAGCCAAATGACTTTATTATAATTGCTGCGAGACCTTCCGTAGGTAAAACGGCATTTGCATTAAATATTGCTCAAAATGTTGCTGTAAATACTCCAGAAAATGTAGCGATATTTAGCTTGGAAATGGGCGCCGAGCAGCTCGTATCTCGAATGCTCTGTGCGGAAGGAAATATAGATGCCCAGCGTCTACGAACAGGTAAGCTAGAGACAGATGATTGGGGTAAGCTCACAATGGCAATGGGCTCCTTGTCCAATGCCGGCATTTATATTGATGATTCTCCAGGAATTCGTGTGTCTGATATTCGTTCAAAGTGCAGAAGATTAAAGCAAGAGCATGGACTTGGCATGATTATAATTGACTATTTACAGCTCATTCAGGGCAGTGACCGATCAAAAGAAAACCGCCAACAGGAAGTATCGGATATTTCCAGGTCATTGAAAGCATTGGCACGGGAATTGACGGTTCCAGTCATTGCTTTATCCCAGCTTTCACGTGGTGTGGAGTCTCGTCAAGATAAGCGACCAATGATGTCTGACTTGCGTGAATCTGGAAGTATTGAGCAGGATGCCGATATTGTCGGATTCTTATATCGTGATGACTATTACGATACCGAATCAGAAAAACAAAATATTATTGAAATCATTATTTCCAAGCAACGGAATGGACCGACGGGCACAGTCGAACTAGCATTTGTTAAGGAATATAATAAATTTGTTGACTTAGATCATCGTTATCAAGAAAGTGATATTCCACCTCCTGTTCATGCATAAAAATAGTGAGGAAGCACTCATACTATACCGAATGGGTGCTTTTTCTTTTGCTGGTTAGAAAGGGTATATAACGAACGATTAAATTGAAAATGCACTTAATGTTCGTCATTTGATTGACTTATACGAGTAATATTGGTAAGCTAGCTATGGACTTTAACGGAATGATCGTCCAAACAAATGAGAAAACGAATAAAATATATAATTAAAAAAACTCAAAAAATATTCGCGGAGGTGCACGATGTCCTCAGTAGTAGTAGTTGGAACGCAATGGGGCGATGAAGGGAAAGGGAAAATTACCGATTTTCTTTCACAAAATGCCGAAGTAGTTGCCCGTTATCAAGGCGGTAATAATGCTGGTCATACAATTGTTTTTGATGATGTGACGTATAAGCTGCATTTAATTCCATCCGGCATCTTCTTTGAAGATAAAACATGTGTATTAGGAAACGGAATGGTCATTGATCCAAAAGCATTTATGGAAGAAGTTAAATATTTGCACGACCATAACATATCAACGGAAAACTTACGTGTTAGCAACCGCGCACATGTAATTTTACCGTATCACTTAAAGCTTGATATTCTTCAAGAAGAAGAAAAAGGGATTCATAAAATCGGAACAACGAAAAAGGGAATCGGACCTGCTTATATGGATAAAGCAGCTCGAAGCGGAATTCGAATTGCTGATTTACTTGATAAAGCTGCTTTTACAGAAAAATTAAAACAAAATTTACAAGAAAAAAATCGATTGTTTGAAAAAGTATATGAAGTAGATCCGATCAAGGTAGAAGATATATTAGAAGAGTATTACGAATATGGGCAGCAAATGGCCAAATATGTTTGTGATACATCCGTTGTTTTAAATGATGCGCTTGACGCAGGACGTCGTGTGTTATTTGAGGGTGCTCAAGGAGTAATGCTCGACATTGACCAAGGGACATACCCATTTGTTACCTCATCGAATCCTGTAGCAGGAGGGGTAACGATCGGATCTGGTGTGGGACCTTCTAAGATATCCAACGTTGTTGGTGTTTCCAAAGCGTACACGACGCGAGTAGGCGATGGCCCATTTTTAACAGAGTTGAATGATGAAATTGGCGATCAAATTCGTGAAGTAGGTAGAGAATATGGGACAACGACTGGTCGTCCGCGCCGTGTTGGCTGGTTTGATAGTGTCGTCGTCCGTCATGCTCGCCGAGTTAGCGGTATTACCGATTTATCACTCAATTCCATCGATGTATTAACAGGGATACCAACGTTAAAAATTTGTACAGCTTATCGGTATAAAGGGGAAATCATTAATGAATTCCCTGCTAGCTTGTCTATGCTTGCACAATGTGAAGCGGTATATGAAGAAATGCCAGGCTGGACAGAAGACATTACGAATGTAAAAAGCTTACATGAACTTCCAGAAAATGCACGACATTATTTAGAGCGTGTTTCTCAATTGACAGAAATACCGCTATCGATTTTTTCAGTTGGGCCAGATCGTTCCCAAACGAATGTTGTTAGAAGTGTTTATCGATAATGAAACCGTGCAAAAAATAATTAACAACAAATGTAGAAGTAACATTTGCTCGTATAACCTGAAAATGGTTCTAATCATCAAGTCGTGATGATCGGAACCATTTTTTCTTTTTATAAAGTGCAGCCAGTTTGTTAAACAAAATCTTAGCAATGAAGGAATCTGTCAACAATGTAGAATAAAAACGATAGAGAGGCCCCTCAATATTTGACGCCAACATGTCGACTACAAGAACAGACATTTTAGCAAATATACGATAGAATAGACAAAAGGCATCGCAAAAATGGAATGCTGGAATTAGAACGTGTACTGTTTTTTAAAAATAGTGTGTGCAGTAATTAATAGAAAAGGAAGTGGGATCAGTGAGTCTAAAGGTTCTAGTTGTCGACGATGAAAAGCCCATTGCAGATATTTTAAAGTTCAACCTAGAAAAAGAGGGATATGAAGTAGTATGTGCGTATGATGGAGATACAGCGATTTCGTTAGCTTCTGAAGAAAATCCAGATCTCGTATTACTTGATATTATGTTACCTGGAAAAGATGGCAATGAAGTGTGTAAAGAAATAAGAAAAACGTATACAATGCCAATTATCATGCTAACGGCAAAGGACTCGGAAATTGATAAAGTGTTAGGGCTTGAGCTTGGCGCGGATGATTATGTAACAAAGCCGTTCAGTAATCGCGAACTAATCGCTAGAGTAAAGGCGAATTTGCGAAGACATCAACAGCCAGTAGATGATACCGTACAGCCGAAAAAGGATATTGAAATCGGTAATTTAGCCATTCATCCAGATGCATACAGTGTTTCTCGAAATGGAGAGCACATTGATCTGACGCACCGAGAGTTTGAATTGTTTTATTATTTAGCAAGACATATCGGACAAGTGATGACACGAGAGCACTTACTCGAAACGGTATGGGGTTATGACTATTTTGGGGATGTTCGAACCGTTGACGTAACCGTAAGAAGGCTACGGGAAAAAATTGAGGAGAACCCGAGCAATCCGAATTGGATAGTTACCCGACGTGGAGTAGGGTATTATTTACGCAATCCTGAGCAGGAGTAGTTGTGATGAAAAAGGTTGGTTTTTTCCGTTCCATTCAAATGAAATTTATTATTATTTATATTTTGCTCTTATTAATTGCCGTTCAAGTAATCGGTTCGTATGTAGCTAGGGAAGTTGAAATGGAGCTTCTTGATAACTTTAAAGAATCGATTAATGATCGTGTCGATTTGTTAAGTATTAATCTGGAACAAGCATTTGGAAGGGATCGTACAGGTGATGATCAAGAGTTAACGCTCCAGCAAGAAGTACAAAACATCGTTACAGATGTCGATCGTGGAGGAGCCACCATACAGGTTATTAATAATCAAGGACGTGTGCTAGGAACGAACGACTTTTTAAATCAAGATATTGTTGGAAAGAAGATTACCGAGCCAATCGTTCAGCAGTCGTTGAAATTTGGCTCTTCATTGGATAATACGCTAATTAATAGTAAAACAGGAGACCGTATATTTGTACGGGTGGAGCCTATCTTTAATAAAAAAGAAAACGTAGAAGGCGTAATTTATTTGCAGATTTCATTAGAAAGTGTGTATGGCCAGCTTCAAAATATAAACGATATCTTTTTGAATGGTTCCATATTAGCGCTTCTCGTTTCAGCTATTCTCGGTATTCTCGTTGCCCGAGCAATTACTAAACCAATAATTGAGATGCGGAGACAAGCGCAAGTGATGGCTACCGGTGATTTTTCACAAAAAGTAAATGTGTATGGAACCGATGAAATTAGCCAGCTAGCCGAAACGTTTAATGACTTAAACGACCGCTTGCGTCATTCGATGGCAACGATTCAAGAGGAGCAGCGGAAGTTAAGCTCGGTTCTATCCAATATGACAGAAGGTGTTATTGCTACAGATCAATCAGGTGAGGTTACATTAATAAACGATGCGGCTGGAAGGTTACTCGGTGAAAGCCCGGAACGCTTGGTTGGGAAAGACTTAATTGATCTATTAGAGCTTGATGAGCGCGTAATAGATATTACCCAGCTACAAGAAAGTGGATCGATTATTATTGACTTTAGTGAAGCAGATGAAGTCTTTCTTGTTCGAGCGAACTTTTCAACGATTTTCGATGAAAGCGATGAAGTGAGAGGCTTTATTACTGTATTAAGCGATGTAACCGAAGAAGAAAAGGCCGAGCAAGAGCGCAGGGAATTTGTTTCAAATGTTTCGCACGAGCTGCGGACGCCATTAACTACATTGCGCAGTTATATAGAAGCGTTAACGGAAGGCGCGTGGACAGATAAGGAAATTGCTCCTAAGTTTCTTGGTGTTGCCCAAAATGAGACGGAGCGCATGATACGTATGGTGAATAGTTTATTGCAGCTGTCACGAATGGATAATAAAGAATTATCCTTACAACGAGAACGAACGGAATTTATTCGCTATTTTCATGAAGTGATTGACCGATTTGAAATGAACATTTCTGATAACATTACGTTAGAGCGGGAATTACCTAATTTACGTTATTATGTATGGATTGATAAAGATCGAATGACACAAGTGCTCGATAACATTATCTCCAATGCCATTAAATATTCTCCAGACGGTGGCGCGATCCGTTTTCGGGTTGAGAAGCAAATCCGGCAAATTATCGTTAGCGTTAGTGATGAAGGTCTTGGTATTGCTTACGATAAATTGGAAAAGATATTTGACCGCTTTTACCGAGTGGATAAAGCTCGAACGAGAAACCTTGGTGGTACAGGGCTAGGGCTTGCAATTTCCCAAGAATTAGTTGAGGCTCATTACGGAAAAATTTGGGCAACAAGTGTCGAAGGGAAAGGAACGACTATTTACTTTACGTTGCCGCTAATGAACGAGAAGCGGAGGGGAACGGCATGACATACGAACGAATAAAAACATTTATTTTAACGTTGCTCGTAGGAATTAGTCTTCTGTTAACGTTTGCGTTATGGAGCAATCAGCCAAATTTTGATCAGTTTCATGATACGCGCTATATTAATCAAGGTGATCTCGGTGGTAAAGAAGAGAAGAAAAAAGGAATAATCGAACCGAGCTCCATTATTTTTCATGAAAATGGCACCCATTATGGCTTTAAAAATCCTTTAAGCATGGCGTCCTTAACGAAGGATATGCACACGTGGGTGTTATATGATTTTCAGCCAGGGGAAGCGCGGGGCCGTCCCAAAAACAAACAACAAGTGGAAGTTATCTTTCCGAGCCCGATCCCAATGAGCATTTTACCAAGCTTGCTCAAGTTCAATAAAGAAAATTACATGCCGAATTGGTCGTTTCAGCGAATTCATATTACGTTTAAAGAAAAATCACGCTCTTTAGAGTTATTATTCTTATCAGTGGATGGCCGAAAACAAGCGACTGCCGTTGTAGATAAATCCGATAAATATGAGCTGCTAGTGAATTACTTTAAGGAACGAGAGTTATTTGAAGAGTATATTTCCTTTAGCAATGCGACAACTACCATCTATTTACCGAAAAACCCGGTCGTTATGCATAGAAAAACATTGGCTACGACTACAATTGAGCCAGATTTGCTCGTTAATGTACTGTTTTCAACCCCTTCGCTCGTCAGTGCGAATATAGGTGAAGCATATTTTACCGATTCACAACGTGGCATGCGACTTTTGCAGGATGGAAGGGCAATAGAATATACGAATCCAATTCAGTCAAACTACGAGCGGATGGAAATCATTGAGTTATTTGATAAAAGTATTTCAAATATTAACGAGCATAAAGGCTGGACAAACGATTACAAATTTGAATCAGCCGATAAGTCCATTAATGAAATCCGTTATAGAATGTACTATGACGGTTATCCGGTTTTTGACTACGCAGACCTTTCTGTAATCGAGCAAGAATGGCGAAGTCAAGAGCTATACCAATACTATCGACCGTTGTTTGTCCTAAATAATTCGCTCGGACAGGATGAAGTAAATCTGCCTTCTGGACAAGCAGTTTTAAATTATCTTGAGTCTAGCGATAACTTTGAGCTAAGAAATATTAAAGATATCCGAATCGGCTATCATTTAGATGATACAGAAAATGCTTCACACAGTATTGCACTGCGTCCTGGCTGGTATATCAACTATAATGGAAGCTGGCGTCAAGTAGATGTTGCAAATTCTTATAGCTTTAAGGGAGGGATGTGAGGATGCAATGGGGTCAGATAAAAACGTTGTTTATCCTCTGCTTCCTTATTTTAGATATCTATTTGCTCATTCAGTTTTTGGATAAACAGGAGCAAGCAGATTTAGGAATTTTAGAGCAACAAGACACGACGATTGAAGAACAATTAGAAGAAGAGTCGATCGAAGTTGGGCCACTTCCAAACGAAGAGTACGAAGAAGCATTTATTTCTGTTAAACCAAAAGTGTTTACAGAAGCAGAAGCGAAGCAGCTAAAAGAATTAAAAGGGCAAAATGGTCAGGTGCTCTTTAAAAACTTTATATTCTCCCAATATGAAAAACCGAAAAAAATACCCGAAAACGCACCCGCAGATGAAATTGAAAAGCAAATTCAAGAGACATTGCTGTTTCCGGAGAAATATACGTACTGGGACTGGAACAAAACTGCAAATGTTCTTATTTTCTTCCAAGAAGAGGGAAGTCGCCCGATCTATTTCAATCAAAACGGGCTCATACTTGTATATCTCAATACCAACAATGAAGCGATCTTTTATACACAGACAATGCTAGGCGAATCAGAAACACGAGCGGAAAAGCAGAAATTAATTACGCCTATTAAAGCAATTGAAACGTTGTATAAGTTAAATGAACTAAGCTCTGGTGATAAAGTAACGAAAGTAGATATTGGCTTTCATACAAGAATCCCACTTGATAGCGGAATACAAGTATTTGCACCAACGTGGAAAGTAGTAGTCAATGATACGAAGGACTACTTCGTTAATGCAATGGAAGGCTTTGTCTTTTCGAGTGATGAAGATACGTTTTTATATGATGCAATTAATATGAATTTGGATAAAGTACAAGCTCTCGATGACCAAGACATGTCGAAAATTTTTGTTGAACAACAGATAAATGGAAAACTGGAATTACTTAATCGGGGTGAAACAGAGTGAGTTTTCGTTTTAGTGTTTTAGCATCCGGGAGTACCGGAAATGCTTTTTATATAGAGTCAAAAAAAGAAAGAATATTAGTAGATGCAGGATTAAGCGGGAAACAAATTGATCGATTGTTTAGTGAAATAAACATCGATCCAAAACAAATTACAAGTGTATTAGTTACACACGAGCATAGTGATCATATTAAAGGGTTAGGTATTATTGCACGCAAGTACGATTTGCCCATTTATGCGAACGAAAAGACGTGGAAGGCGATGGAGCATGCAATTGGAAAAGTGCCACTCGACCAAAAATTCGTATTTGGTATGGGAGAAACGCGGACGTTTGGAGATATTGATGTTGAGTCGTTTGGCGTATCTCATGATGCAGCAGAACCAATGTTCTTCACCTTCCATCATCACGGAAAAAAGGTCGCACTTGTTACCGATTTGGGCTATGTGTCGGAAAGAATTAAAAAGACAATTGAAGCTGCCGATGCATATATATTTGAAGCAAACCATGATGTAAGTATGCTGCAAATGGGGAGATATCCGTGGAGTGTAAAACGACGCATTTTAGGAGATACCGGTCACGTCTCAAATGAGGATTGTGGCCTTGCACTGAGTGATGTTATTTGTAACCGAACGAAGCGGATTTATTTAGCACATTTGAGCCAAGACAACAATATTAAAGAGCTTGCGCGCATGTCTGTCGATAGTGTATTGAAGGAAAGAGGGATTGATATCGATTTACAGGATACCGATCCGGCTGCTCCAACGCCACTTTATGAGGTTGTGTAGCACACGCTGTTTAAAAAGAAGCTAGAGAAAAGACAGCGTAAGTAATAAAGCACATAGAAATCCGAACGAGCTCCTGCCAGTCAGGCAGAGTCTCCGTTCGGATTTTTGCTTTCGATTATATAATAGATTTATCGATCAAAAGCACATGAAGACCTACGATTTTTAATCGTGTGTCTCGACTTCCTTCTTAATACCGGTTTTAGCTCACTTTTCTAAAGCAATACCTATAAATGAAATTGTATAGATAAAATTAAGCTTTTTCTTTCAGCTTTTACCCGTAAATAAATCCGATGCTATTTTTAATTTCAATTTTTGTATTGAAAGGCTCTGAAAGGATTTTTAGCTTCTCCAAAGCTTGACTGGAGGTTGCAAGCTTCGGCCATCCTCGCGTATAACGAGGCGTTTCAAATCCAAGCTCAATAGGATAAAGCGTAATTTTTTCTAACCTTCCATTTTTCATTGTCCACGATGGTATAACAGACTCCCATACGTCTCGGTTTACACCCAACCCTTTTTTTCCATTATCACTTCTTTTATCGATCGCATCTGCAACATTTTCCTCAAATCCCATTCCATACTTTGTATAAAAGTCATGAGGAAGGTTAGAAACGGTGTCGTTTTGGAAAATAAAGTTTCCTAAGCTATAAAAAATCGGACAATGTTTATAAATTTCGATACCTCGTAAAATGTGAGGGCCGTGTCCAATAATTGCATGTGCGCCTTCGTCGATACAAGCTCTGGAAAAGTTTTTAATAAATGGCGCAGGCTTGCTTTTATCCTCGCCCTCCATTTCATGCGAATGGATACTAACGATGACGTAATCGGCTTGTCGTTTTGCTTCGGAGATTGCCTTTTTAATTCGTAGCAGGTCGATTGCAGCAGGAGTTGTTATTTTCCCTTCTTTATCACCCGCTTCAAAGTCGTAGTTGCCAAATTTGAAGGAATGTGGATTCGTAGCAACGGCAAACCCTTCTTTAACTGCTAAGTTATGATCGGCATTTATATCCGTAACAGCAGCAATTTCTTTTAAATACGCTAATTTCTCTTTTGCTACAACATATTTAGTGTCATGACGTAAAGGATTAACTCCTGGGCGCCCCTCTACATCTGCACGCTGCTCACCAGCAGCCCATGTTTCATGAAAGGTTGAAGTTGCAGCTATAATCGCAACACGACCTGACGGACAATCAACGTATTTTGGAGCACTTGCTTCAGCTAGGTTGCGTCCAACACCCGCATGAATAAATCCTTTAGCATTCATATATTTAGCGGTTGCCTCCAAGCCTCCATAAGAATAATCAAGCGTATGATTATTAGCCCAAGCAAGTGTATTAAATCCATATGCCTTTATATCGTCTAAAACAGTTGGAGGTGCGATTGCCCAAGTCCCCCCACTCACCGCAGATGGAAATCCTTCAAAGTGGTGTGCAGTTACTTCAAAGTTCGTAAAGCGAAACTCACCTTCGTGAATTATTTTAGATATATTACAAAAGTTTTTGTCAGTAGCAGATGGAAGCCGGCGAGTAATAAAGCTATCCCCGGTTGCTACAAAAGACATTGACTTATTCATTGAAATGCTCCTTTTTTTGTACTAGCTTTACGTAGTCTACTAATACTTCAATTCCATTTAAAATGTTTACCGTATCTGTATATTCATCTGGATTATGACTTACACCGTTACATGGAATGAATAGAAGACCGCTTGGCCAGCGTTGTGCCATGTTCATAACATCATGTCCTGCTCCACTAACGATGTATTGGTATGTTTTTCCGGAATGCTCAGCAGCTTTAATTAACTGATCGGTTACTTCTAAATCCATAAAAACAGGGTATTCCTTTGCCAACTGAAGTAGATTCGTCTCTACACCTGTCGTTTCAACGACCGTATCGCAAAATGCATGCAGCAGTTTTTCACTTTCTTCCAGTAGCTGTTCATTCGTGCTACGTATGTCAACACCTAACGTCACTGATTCAGGTATTACATTCATATTATTAGGTGCTACATGAGCAGTTGAAACGGTAGCAACAAAATGATCCTTCGTTGCTAGGTCCGCGCCAAGCTCCTCTATAAAAGAAATCCAGCGTGCTGCAGCCACCAACGCATCCTTTCTCTTTTTCATTGGTGTTGTTCCTGTATGGCCTGCCTCTCCCTTTAATTGGAGCTGGTATCGTAATGGACTTGCTATGCCAGTAGCAATTCCAATTTGTTTATTTGCACTTTCTAACAGCGGCCCTTGTTCAATATGCAGCTCGACAAAAGAATGCAGCTCTTTTTCCTGCCAATCCATTTTCTTTATATCAGAAATATTTAATCCGTGTAAACGGAGTGCTTCGTAAAGCGATACATTTTGTTCATCTACTAAGTGATCAAGCTCACCAATGGGAAGCAACCCTGCCATTGCTTTGCTTCCTATTGTAGCTATTCCGAACCGGGCAGACTCCTCTGCGATAAAGCATATAATCTCTAAAGAATGATCTGGTTGGAAACCTATGTCGCGCAGCTGCTTAATAACCCCTAAGCCTGCTAATACGCCTGCTGTCCCATCATATGCTCCTCCATTTTTAACAGTATCCAAATGAGAACCAAAAGCAATTGGCGGCAGCTCTGGTTTTGCCCCTTGATAGGTTGCGATCACATTACCAATAGCATCTGTACGTACGTCTAAATCCAAAGATTTAGCAATAGAAATAAACGCATGCATTGCGGCTTGCTCTTCTTTCGTAAATGCAAGTCGTGTATACCCCCCACTGCTTTGTTTCGTACAGTCGGGGTTGAGCAACCGAAGAGTATTATTTAACCAAGTTAACATTAAATCACCCCCGTTTCGTGCAAGCAAGAACAATCCGTGTAAAAACTTCTGTACCAATATGCAAAACATTTTCATCAAAATCGAACTGTGCGTGATGGTGACCAGCGGCAAGTGGTGTGCCAAATAATAAATAGGAGGCTTTTCCACCTTGCTTCTGTACATAATTCATCATATAAACAGCATCCTCAGAAGCATTAAGCTCGCGGTATGAAACGATGGAGGAAACATCTCGGGTCGCTTCAATTTCTGGTATTAACTCATCCATAAATGCTTGATCTGATTGTGCTCCGGAAGCCTGACCTACTAAACGCCACTCACAGTCGACATCGTATGCTTGCGCAATACCTTCAATAATTCGAATCGCTTCTTGCGTCATAAATTCATTAATCTCCGTTGTTTCCCCGCGTGTTTCTACGGACATTGTCGCTATATCAGGGATTACGTTCCTTCCTGAGCCAGCATTTAGTTGGCCAACGTTAATTCGTGTCTTTCCAGCACTATGTCTTGGGATGCTATGTAGATGAATACTGGCTGAGGCTGCTGCAAGCAACGCATTTTTGCCAATTTCTGGCTTATCTCCTGCATGTCCAGCTTTTCCTTTGTATTTAACATCAAGCTTCGTTGTTGCAAAAAAACCACCAACAGCAGTGACGATCTCCCCTAGGTGAAAGCTTTGAAAAGCAATATGACCACTGAAAAAATAATCTACGTCTTTAAGCCAGCCTTTATTAACAACAGACTTTGCTCCTCGACATCCTTCTTCTGCAGGCTGGAAAAGCAAACGAATTTCACCGCTTAGCTTATCGATATGTTTCGCTAAAATAGTAGCAACACCTAATCCGATTGATGCATGTCCGTCGTGGCCACATGCATGCATCATTCCTTCGTGCTTTGAACGGAATCCTTTGGTAGCCGGGATATGATCTGCGCGACTACTTTCCTGAATATCTAATGAATCGATATCAAATCGTAATGCGATGGTAGGTCCGGGCTTATTCGTTTTTAACACACCGACTACTCCCGTGTGACCTCCTGTCATTTGCTCGACCCATTTTGGATTGGCGCCTTCGGATAAGGCTCTTTTTTTATTTTCCTTTAAAACATTAACACACGGAACACCCATGCGGGATGTTGATTCACATACGTCCTTTCCAACAAACACCTCATATCCGTTGTCAAAAAGCTTGTCAGCAATTTTAGCCGATGTACGATACTCGAGCCACCCTGACTCTGGGTATTGGTGAAAATCCCTCCGCAACTCGATTAACTCTTGTTTCAATTGTTGTATATCTTCTGTGACGGACATTGTTGTCAATCCTTTCTATATATCTAACGATCAATTAAAAATAAAGATAGATCCGGCCATACGACGATTAATGCTAATACGAGAATCATAATAAAAATAAAAGGAACAATTCCTCTAATTACTTCTTCCAATGGTTCCTTAGCGATACCTCCAACAACAAATAAGTTGAGTCCGACTGGAGGGGTAATCATAGCTAACTCTAGGTTGATCGTAACGATAATCGCAAAATGGATTGGATTGATGCCCATTTGAGCTAGAATCGGGAAAAATAACGGCATTGTAATTAATATAATGGCGACACCTTCCAGGAACGTACCTAAAATGAATAGCAAGATGTTTACTAAAATTAAAAATGTCCACTTGTTAAAATTACTTTCAACAATCCAGTTGGCTATTTCTTGTGGAATTTGGTTATTTGTTAAGAACAGCCCAAAAATAATTGCAGCTGCAATAATCATAAATATCATTGACGTTAGCTGCACCGTCTCTGTTAAAATGGGCTTTACATCTGCCCAGGAAATTTCACGATAGACAAAAACAGCGATTAAAATTGCATATACACTTGCAATAACAGAAGACTCTGTAGGTGTAGCGATACCACCATAGATACTATAAAAAATTATAAATGGTAATAGCGCACCCCATACTGCTTTACGTGATGTCTTCCATCTTGCATTCCACGAAGCCTTTTCCAATCTGCCAAAATTATTCTTTTTAGCATAAAGGATAGCAATGGTTATTAAAACGCCACCTAAGATAATTCCAGGAATAACACCAGCAATAAACAAATCACCAATAGACGTGTTTGTTACAGCGCCATATAAAATTAAGGAAAGAGATGGAGGAATGAGGATACCAAGCGTACCTGCTGCCGCTACTAATCCCATAGAATATCGTTTACTATAGCCTGCTTCTACCATTGCTGGAATCATAATAGATCCGATAGCAGCAGCGGTAGCTGGACTAGAACCAGATATTGCAGCAAATATCATACACGCCAAAATAGTTACGACGGCCATACCACCGGATATATGTCCTACCCAGGCGCGCAACGCTTCAATTAAATACTTTGAGATGCCTCCCTTTGTCATAATAATACCAGCAAATATAAATCCCGGAATGGCCATAAGCGTAGTCGAATCAATACCAGAAAACATCTTTTGTGTTACTGTAATTAAATTAAAATCCTGCAAGTAAAAAACGATCAATGAAGCAACTGCTAATGAAAACGCAATAGGCACTCTAAATAATAAAAAGAATATAAATATACCAAAGACTAGCCAGCTCATTTTAATCCCCCTTTATAACTTCTGGTGTAAATCACCTGTTGAGTCATCCTGCTTACCTTTAAATAAGTAAAAAAACTTCTCGATCGTTCGAATGGCGAGTAGTGTTGCTGATATAGGCAGGATTAAGTAAATAATCCATAACGGGTATCCATTTAACGACTGTTGTCCTGTTTGTAGCTTCTGGTGGACAAGATCAATTCCTGAAGTTAATAAAAATATAAAAAAGCTCAAAATAACAACATTTGCAAAGATGTCTACGATAACTTTTATATTTTTTGGCAACACATTATAAAAAAGCTCCATACGTATATGGTTATTTTCACGAAGCGTTGCTGCTGCGCCAATCAATATGCCCCATACTAATAAAATTCGAGCTACTTCATCTTGCCAGGTCGTCGGCAAATGAAGAACATAACGCAAAATTACACCATAAAAGAGAACCATTAATCCACTTACAACTAAAATGCCTGAAGCCCAATCTTCAAACTGCTCCAGCAATTTCTTCAACTTTTGCATTGGCACTCACCTTTCCCCTTTTTAAAAATCCATGTGACGGTTACTATATATAGCAACCATGCTTCATCGTTTTGGACGTCATTCGGTGGAAAAACAATGGATAAAAGTGGATCCCCCAATCTGATCAAACCGGGGGATCACAAACGCTTTTACTTATTCTAATGTACGCGCAAACTCAATCGCTTCTTTTCCTATTGCCTCTTCTTGCTCCTTGAAAATAGGTTCTACCTTTTCAATAAATGCCTTTTTTTCTTCATCCGTCAAAGTCGTAACTTTCGTATTTCCACTATCAATAATTTTTTGCTTTGCTTCTTCATTAAGTTCGGCAGTCCAAGCGATTTGCTGATCGGTAACCTCATCTACAATCGTATCCAGTTCCGCACGGATGTCTTCCGGCAAGCCTCCCCAAAACTCTTTATTTACGATCAAAGGATACGTTGCAATGCTATGAGCAGTTTCTGTAAGGTAGCTTTGTACTTCATGAAATTTCTGGCTTTCAATATTGTTGTACGGGTTTTCTTGTCCATCTACTGTACCTTGCTGTAATGCCATATATAACTCACTAAAAGAAATAACGGTTGCTCCTGCACCGAGAGCTTCAAAGTGATCGGCAAGTATACCGGATGACATAACACGGAATTTAAGCCCTTTCATATCTTCTGGTGTCTTAATTTCTCTAGTATCGTTCGTTAAATGCATTTCTCCACCAAGCCACGTTGTCAATACTTGGATATTATACTTATCAACAGAAGAGTATAACTCTTGGCCAATATCACTCTTAGAAAATTCTAAAACGGCATTCCCACTATTAAATAAATAAGGCATTAGAAAAATATCAAACGATTTATCAAGGCCAATCATTTTAGAATTACTAGGGGCCATCATTTGGATGTTTCCAGCTTCGAGCGCTTCTAATCCAGCATCATCATCATACAGCTGGCTCGCTGGATATACTTCAACCTCGACTTTTCCATCTAAACGTTCTGCAACAAGCTCTTGAAACATATTCGCTGCTTTTCCTTTAGGTGTTGTTTCATCTACGACGTGAGAAAATTTGATAATAATTGGATCGGATCCATCTTCTCCCTTTGTTTCTGATGCTTGTTTATCTTCTCCTCCACCACAAGCTGTCAAAAATAAACCGAGGATTAAAATGAGTGCTGCTGAAAAAATAGACTGTTTACGATTCATTTGTGTACTCTCCTTTAAATTAAGTTTTAGGCGTGTATAAAACGACGTACAGTTTGATAAACCTCATCAGAAATAATCGATAATATTTTCATGCCGATATCTTTTGAAGCATTTCTTGCATCATCACTGTATCCGTTTACACCAACGCTGTTGTTTGGTCTTGATATGTATATTCTTCGTGCATTATCAACGGTAGGAATGTCATCTTTCCGCTGTGCCGGGCGTTTCTCCATTTTTACATGTGCAGGCTTAAGCGCTAACATTAGTGACGTTTCAAATCCACCCGCATGTCCTGGTACTCTACCAAGTGCTGGAAGATCCAGCTCTTTTTCTAAGCGATCCCATGCAAGCGTCCAATACGAAGCTGCTCCTATGGAGATTTTCAGCTTTTGTGACATATCTCGTGCTACGATACGTATCGCCTCATCATTACCACCATGTGAGTTTAATAGAATCACTTGTTTACACCCAAAAGTGGCCAAAGATTCTGTTAAATCCTTCAAAACTGCAATCAATGTTTCACTCGTTAAGGATAACGTTGGATATGGAAAATGATGGTGAGAATTTCCATATGTAACGACCGGTACTGAAAAAACCGGAAATTCGTTTTTAAACTTAGCACAAACAGCATTCGTAATTGCATCAATAATGGTTGCATCTGTGCTTAACGGCAGATGTGGGCCATGCTGCTCTATCGCTCCAACCGGTATAATGGCAACCCCTCGTGAAGCAATCGCTTCCACTTCTTCACGTGTCATTTCATCAATTCTCAATGGTGCTTCATCCCCTCCTTTGAATTTCAATACAAAACTAATTAAGGAAATATCCATATATATTCCGTTAATAGTAATAACATACAAAAATTTAACGTACTTGTCAATTTAATTTTTTAATTTTTTTAAACATTACTAAATTCAATCGATTAGTAATACGTGCAAAACTAGCAAAAAGAGTGTGCAGGCATGTATTTTATTGACAATCCGTATGAAAAATTATAAGGTCAAATTTAGCGAGGGGGACACGGCATGAAAAATACAATAGGGATTATTGGCCCAGCTGATACCGTACAGCTTATACTAGAAGTAGCAAATGAATTTACGGAAAGAATTCAACATATTCCATTTATTTATAAAAGTTTTGAAGAAACGAAGGAAATTATTCAAACGAATGGCAATAAGGTCGACGTGTGGATCTTCTCTGGACAAGCGCCATTTGCTATAGCAGAAAAATATTTAGAGTCGCAAAGTGGCTTTTATCCCCATTTAAATGGATCAAGCTTAACAAAGGTTCTTTTGGACATCTCTTATAAGGATCATAAGCAGTTAAATCGTCTAAGCTTTGATACAATTCCATCGCACGACGTTCTGGAAACCTTTTCCGAGCTTAATTTAAATACGGAAGGGTTAAAGCTGTATCCGTATAGTGGGTATAAACCGACGGAAGAACTCGTTCAGTATCACTCAGCCCTTCACGAAAGCAATCAAGTAGACGCATGTATTACAGGGATACGCTCGGTTTATGAAGCACTTAATGCACGCGGTGTACCAGCCTATCGTATTACGCCAACAAAGATGGCAATTCGTGATACGATTTTAATGGCGAGTCAGCAAAGTGAAATTATTCAATTCAAAAGCGCACAGATTTCCATTTTGATATTGCAAATATACGATATGAATAAACGAATCGGCGATAGCGATCGTTCGTTTGACATGTATCGTGTTAGCTTGAAAATCCAAGAGCTGATGATTGAGTTTACGGAGTCGATCCAAGGCTCCTTTATTTTGCAAGGAAATGACAAAGTAATTATGTACTCGACCCGCGGTGCGTTAGAGGTTAATCAGAGTAATGATGTATTTTCTTTGCTTGATAAAATTACAATGTTGACAAAGCTAACAGCAAATATAGGGATTGGTTACGGCAATACTGTTTTTGGAGCCGAGCAAAATGCGTACTTGGCATTAAACCATGCAAACGATTATGGAAAAAATAATATTATGCTTGCAGACGAAAGAGGGATTGTAGAGGGGCCTTTACACGATGCAAAAAGTATTCTATTCAGCCGGCGCTCGTACGATGCTGCAGTTATAAACAAGCTTAAGCTATCCGGTATTAATGTAAGTACGTATAACAAAGTACTATCTATTCAGGACAATTTAAAACAAGGGTTTATTAGTGCTTTTGAGCTGGCGAAATGGCTCGGCATGACGCAACGCAATGCTCGAAGAATTTTAGGGGATTTGGAGAAGCATGGACTTGCCGAAATCGTAGGTGAAGAAACACCTGGGGCAAGAGGAAGACCGCGTCGGCTATTTAAGGTAGGCGTAACGGAAGAAGACAGCAAGTAAAACGGATGATAAATCTGTCGTTTACAGGATATAATAGAGAGGGAATACATATACAAGGAAAGCGATGAATGAAAAGAGGGATGCGTTCATGGGATATTACAGCAATCAATCGCCATACCGAAAAAAAGGCGGAAATTGGCTTATACCGATTTTAATAGGGGTTATAATTGGAGGCGTATTCGTATTTTTCTTAAAACCGATGGACAGTAACGAAAATCACTCCTCAACCAATGAACAGAGTGAATCAACTACGGACGGACCAACCGAAACAAAAAATATCTCTGTCAATGTTTCCACTCAAATAACCGACATTGTTGAACAAGTATCCCCAGCTGTTGTCGGTATTACAAACATTCAGCAAAGAGCTGATTTTTGGCAGCAGCAGGAGGATCGAGAAGCTGGTTCTGGCTCGGGAGTTATTTATAAAAAGCAGGATGGCTATGCGTATGTCGTAACAAATCATCATGTGATTGAAAATGCGGATGTTATAGAAGTCGTCCTTTGGGATGAAACAACGAAGGAAGCTGAGCTGCTTGGAACCGATTTGTTTTCTGATTTAGCCGTTTTGCGCATGGAAGATGATGACGTCGATCAAGTGATAGAAATGGGTTCATCAGAAAGTGTAAAAGTAGGTGAACCAGCAATCGCGATCGGTAATCCATTAGGTATGTTTTTAGGCTCCGTCACACAAGGAATAGTTAGTGGAAAGCAGCGTACTGTACCGCAAGACTTTAACCAAGACGGTCGTGCCGATTGGCAAGCGGAAGTCATTCAGACAGACGCAGCGATTAATCCTGGAAATAGTGGTGGTGCTTTAATTAATATGGAAGGCCAGCTTATTGGGATTAATTCTATGAAAATTAATCAGACGGTTGCGGAAGGTCTCGGATTTGCGATTCCAGTTGACATTGCAAGACCAATCATTCAAGAGCTAGAGGAGACAGGAAAAGTTACGCGTCCATACTTAGGGGTTGAAATATACGCACTGGAAGAAGTGCCAAAGGTCGAGTGGAGAAATACATTAAACTTACCTGACACTGTAAAAGGCGGCGTCTATATATGGAGCGTCGAACCATTAACGCCAGCGGATCAGGCAGGGCTTAAGCGGCTCGATGTAATTACAGCAATGGACGGAAAAGAAATAACCGATATGATTGAGCTACGTAAAATCTTGTATCAAGAAAAAGAGGTTGGCGATACGGTAAAAATAACCTTCTATCGGGATGGAGAAAAGCAAGAAACGACTGTGAAGCTCGGCATTCAAAAATAAATAAAACCGGACATCGTTTCCATGCGAATCAAAACGCAAAAGAAGCGCGATCAAAAGTGAGGTTCAGTCATCAAAATTTGATGAATGGACCTTTTTTCGTTTGTCGACAAGTTTTTCAGCGTCTTTGCCACGGTATTTGCCTACCTTTGCCGTACGCAATAAAAGAATTATCCACAGGTGCTTTGTTTTATACACAGCACGTAGATATCTATTTATTCCGACACAATTAAAATCAATATATAGATTAAAAAGGCAATATTAATCAAGATAGATAGGAACATTTGTGCATATGTGGATAATGTTGTGGATAAAGTCCATTTCAGCGTTGAGCGACCGTTAAATTTTCGGAATAAATCGTTTTGTACAGCTCGTATATATAGCCTCCGCTTAAATTGTACGGACTGCTAATAATATTGCACGAAACCATTCGATATGATGATACAAATAGCATTTAGAGGAGGGTTATCTATGTTAGCGAAAACGGCAAATCGATTTTCCAAGCTCGTTCAGCGTTATTTGCCAGATGCTTTTGTAATTGCTGTATTAATGACTGTCATTGTGTTGGGGATTGCTATTGCAATGAATCCGAGCGAGCCGGTACAAATGTTTCAAGCGTGGGGAGACGGGTTTTGGACGTACCTTGCATTTACAATGCAAATGGTTATTTTATTAATGACCGGAATGACACTTGCATCGGTTCCTTTTATAAGTAGGATGTTATCGAAACTAGCAGAGCTTGCAAATAAACCTTGGCAGGCCTACTTACTCACATTTCTCGTTTCTGCTGCAGCGTATTATATTAATTGGGGCTTGGCGATTGTCATTGGTGCAATAATGGCACGGGAAATTGGGAAACGAAATGATCGAGCACACTTTCCTTTACTCGTTGCATGTGCATACGCGGCTACTGTCCTTTTCCCGGCAGGTCTTTCTAGCTCCATTGGATTGACGGTAGCGACGGAGGATCACTTTTTACAGGATGTTATAGGCGTTATTCCAACTTCTGAAACGATCTTTCACCCAGCAAACATTATTATCTTCTTATCCCTAGTGGCGACGATGTCTGTTTTTCTAATTTTAATGGCACCAAAGGATAAAATTATTAAGTATGAGGAAAAGAATCCTGAAGCAACCAAAGCTGAAAAGGAAGTATCTGCAAGCAGTGAAGCATTAACACCCGCGTTAAAGCTGGAGCGTACACCGACATTAGGCATGCTAATTGGACTTATTGGTATTGTATACACGATTATTTATTTTAGCAGTGGCCGTGATTTAGACTTAAACAGTATTAATATTTTTTTCTTATCGCTTGGATTGTTCTTTCACCGATCATTAGGCAATTTTGTAAAGGCTTTCAAAGACGTTGCTACTTCTACGAGTCCTATTGTATTACAATTTCCCTTTTATGCTGGCATTATTGCTATATTGAGCAGCTCTGGACTTGGTCAATTAATTATAGATGGAATGAGCTCGTTTGCATCCCCAAGTACATTTAACGTATTTACGTATTGGGTTGCAGGGTTTGTAAATATTCTCGCCCCTTCTGGTGGTGGTCAGTGGGCGCTTCAAGGACCATTGCAAATGCCTGCCGCAATTGAGCTTGGTGTCGAACCAGCAAAAGCAGCTATGGCAGTTGCGTGGGGAGATGCATGGACAAATTTGATTCAGCCATTTTGGGCGTTGCCTATTTTATCCGTAGTTGGCTTACACATTCGGGATATCATGGGGTATTGCATTTTATTAAGTACAATCGTCGGCGTCGTTACAAGCGTGTTAATCTTTTTCCTCTTGTGAATGAAACGTATACAAGCCCAAGGGTACGTATGACCGATACATGAGCACATTCAAAGCGACGAGTCTCTTGTTTTTTACAAGCCTCGTCGCCTTTGTTTCCGTGACAAAAAGCTGCTTTTAGCGTGCGAATACGTCAGCCAATTGTCTGTTGTGCGCTTTTTTTCCAAACGATCAGTAATAGGATAAGCATAACAATATCTAGGCGTGCTTCAAAAGCAAAAGAAAATATACCTTTACTCGAAATAACAGGTAGCTTAGTAAGAAAAATTGCTCCAAGCATAATGACAATTAACGGAACCGTTGCTTGCTTCGCATACATTCCAGCAACAATTAACGTACCGCATGTTATTTCTACTAATGCGAGTACGAATAACACTGTCTCCGGAAACGGTATGCCTAAATTAGCAAAAATCCCTTTAAAATCAGATACGAGTAATTTCATTATTCCTGATGAAATAAAGACATAGCCTATAGCATAGCCGATCCATTTTAGTGTATGAATGTGCATCGCTTTCCTCACCCCCATCTTTATTTTCACTATATGCGAGCATGTGGACAAACTTTCCTACCGATACGTAAACGAATATGTAAAATACCTGTGTATAACTGTTATGCACAAGCTGATCCATTCAACAGTATGCTTAAACACTGCTATATGGCGTAGTTAGAGCAAATAGGACGGAACAATGAAACGATTTTAGTACGTTATCCAAAAGTTATTAACACCTCTGTCCACAGGATTCTGTGGATAACCTGGAATTTGTTTGAATCGTTTGTTTATACGTTTCACTTAACGGCTTTTTAAGAAAGCTACTCCTCCTACTTAAAAGTTCCGTGCATTTCGTAAGCTGTAATTGCATAAGCTGTATAAACCTCAGACATAGATGGAGGCAAAAAATGGATATTTTAAATAAAATAAGGCATTATCGTGAAGAAGAAAAACAGCTCATGTGGGAAGGTACATTTGCAGAATATCTTGAAATTGTGAAACAGCGTCCTGAAGTAGCTCAAACCGCCCATTCACGTGTATACAATATGATTAAGCATGCCGGCTTAAAGGAGGATAATGAGCAAAAACGGTATGACTTTTTTGGCAGTGAAATATTTGGTCTTGAAGCTGCAATTGAAAAGCTCGTAGAAGAGTATTTTCATCCGGCAGCAAGGCGCCTGGACGTGCGGAAGCGGATTTTGCTATTGATGGGTCCCGTTAGTGGCGGTAAATCAACGATCGTAACGATGCTGAAGCGAGGACTGGAAAAGTATTCGCGGACAGAGGAAGGTGCTGTTTACGCAATTAAAGGGTGTCCAATGCAAGAAGATCCTTTGCATCTTATTCCACAGGATTTACGGGAGGATTTTTTTAAGACGTACGGTGTTCGTGTGGAAGGAAGCTTATCGCCGCTCAATTTAATGCGCCTTGAACAAGAATACGGCGGACGTATTGAAGATGTAATTGTAGAACGGATCTTTTTTTCCGAAGATAAGCGGGTAGGAATTGGTACGTTCAGTCCATCTGATCCCAAATCGCAGGACATTGCCGACTTAACGGGCAGTATTGATTTTTCAACGATTGCCGAATATGGTTCTGAATCCGATCCCCGCGCGTATCGTTTTGATGGAGAGCTGAACAAGGCGAACCGTGGCATGATGGAGTTTCAAGAAATGTTGAAATGCGATGAGAAGTTTTTATGGCATTTACTTTCCTTAACCCAAGAAGGAAATTTTAAGGCCGGCAGGTTTGCCTTAATTAGCGCTGACACGTTAATCGTAGCTCATACGAACGAAGCAGAATACCGCTCCTTTATATCCAACAAAAAAAACGAAGCGCTCCACTCCCGTATTATTGTAATGCCGATTCCGTATAATCTAAAAGTAAGCGAAGAAGAACGGATTTATAAAAAGATGATCACACAAAGCGATATCGCTCACGTGCATGTAGCACCTCATGCATTACGAGCAGCGGCGATTTTTTCGATATTAACTCGGTTAAAGGATTCAAAAAAGCAAGGCGTCGATCTGCTGAAAAAAATGCGCCTTTATGACGGCGAGAATGTGGAAGGATTTAATCAAGTCGATTTGGACGAATTAAAAAACGAATATACGGAAGAAGGCTTAAGTGGAATTGATCCTCGGTATGTAATTAACCGTATTTCATCGGCCATTATACGAAAAGAAGTGCCAGCTATTAACGCATTAGATGTGCTACGCTCCTTGAAAGAAGGCTTGGATCAGCACCCGTCTATTTCTAACGAGGACCGCGAAAATTATTTGAATTATATTTCAATCGCACGCAAGGAGTACGACGAAATTGCTAAAAAAGAAGTACAAAAAGCGTTCGTCTACTCGTATGAGGAATCTGCAAAAACGTTAATGGACAATTATTTAGATAACGTTGAAGCCTACTGCAATAAAAACAAGCTGCGCGATCCATTAACAGGAGAAGAAATGAACCCCGATGAAAAATTAATGCGTTCTATTGAGGAGCAAATCGGCATTTCTGAAAATGCGAAAAAAGCATTTCGCGAAGAAATTC
The DNA here is from genome assembly GCF_051846935.1 of Virgibacillus sp. W0430. Classification (NCBI taxonomy): domain Bacteria; kingdom Bacillati; phylum Bacillota; class Bacilli; order Caryophanales; family Bacillaceae; genus Virgibacillus; species Virgibacillus sp. W0430. The sequence goes on along the minus strand of NZ_JBPYCS010000013.1, from coordinate 7,343 downwards.
TCATTCGTATATCTGCATACGCGCGTAAAGGAAAAGCCTTTGATTATCACTCCCATGAACGGTTACGCGAAGCGATACAAAAAAAGCTGTTCGCTGATTTAAAGGACGTAGTTAAAATAACGACATCATCGAAAACGCCAGATGAATCGCAGCTAAAGAAAATAAATGAAGTCATTGCTCGATTAATTGACGAACATGGCTACAATTCGATATCTGCAAACGAGCTTTTGCGCTATGTAGGAAGTCTGTTAAACAGATAAGTAAGCGTTCGTTTATGCACGCCAAGCGCTGACAGCTTATTAAAATTGCTTACACAAAAGAGATATAGATGAACCGTTTGAACGGAAGGAGCATATAATAATAAAACGTTTATTTTAATAAAAAGAAGGAGGGAGATGGGATGCAAGAAAGAAAAGAAAGCTTTGTCGTCTCCAAGGAAAATTGGTCCCTCCATCGAAAAGGACATCAAGATCAAAAACGCCATATGGATAAAGTGAAGGAAGCAATTAAAGATAATTTACCAGATTTAATTAGTGAAGAGAGTATCATTGCCTCCAACGGGAAAGATATTATTAAAATTCCAATTCGCTCGCTTGATGAATATAAAATCCGGTACAATTACGATAAGACGAAGCATGTGGGGCAAGGAGACGGCGACAGTAAGGTTGGAGATATTATCGCCCGGGATGGGCAAGCAAGTAATGGCTCAAGGCCAGGTAAAGGAAAACAAGCAGGCGACCAACCAGGAGTAGATTACTATGAAGCGGAAGTATCGCTTGCTGAAATTGAAGAAGTGTTGTTTCAGGAGCTTGAGCTTCCTAATTTGGAACAAAAAGAACAAGCTGAGCTAACTACGGAAAAAATTGAGTTTAATGACGTGCGCAAAAAAGGATTAATGGGAAATATAGATAAAAGAAGAACGATTTTAACCGCCTTAAAAAGAAATGCAACGAGAGGGACACCGACGATAAACCCGATTCAACCAGACGACTTGCGCTTTAAAACGTGGAATGACATTGAACGACCGGAATCCGAAGCCGTTGTGTTAGCAATGATGGATACGAGTGGCAGCATGGGAAACTTCGAAAAGTATATGGCACGCAGCTTCTTTTTCTGGATGACGCGATTTTTACGAACGAAATACGAGGCCGTAAAAATTGAATTTATCGCCCATCATACGGAGGCAAAGGTTGTTAGTGAGGAAGCCTTTTTCTCAAAAGGGGAAAGTGGTGGAACAATTTGCTCTTCTGCATACAATAAAGCAATGGAGCTCATTAAAGAAAAATATAGCCCCGAACGCTTTAATATTTACCCGTTTCACTTTTCAGATGGTGACAATTTAACGTCGGATAATCCGAAATGCATGAAGCTTGTGCAAGACTTAATGGATGTTTCCAACATGTTTGGCTATGGGGAAGTAAATGTATTCAGTCGCTATTCTACATTAATGAACGCCTATAAACGAATAGAAGATCCGAAATTTAAGCATTATATTTTAAAAAACAAAGACGATGTTTACCATGCAATGAAAGAGTTTTTTTAACGAAGGGATCGCTTCCGCGTTTGGAAGCGCCCTTTTCCTGTTTCTACATTTTATGCGTATCATGTAAGGTGGTCGTAGTAGGAATATGCTTGTCTTCAGTACGACTAGTGCAGTGATTTCATAGAAAAAGACCTAGCTATTCCTATTTCGTACGTGTAATTTTATAAGCGGCACGATCGGTACTTATAATAAATTGCATACCATCAAATTCATACAATGTACTATCCTCCAGCGGTACTTCATACATCCGTGACGGGAGCGGCTGCTGACTATTTTGCCCATATTCTGTTTCAATCGTGCCTGCACCGTTAAGCTCCAACGTATATATCGCTTCGTACTCATCGAGTCTTTCTACATCCTTGTTATAAGAAATCGATTCAAGTACTAAAGCGACTTCATCTACATCGTCCATCTCAAGCTTGGATACTGTTACTTCTTGTCCCGTCCACTTGCTTAACTGGTCATTGAACTCCTCAATCGTCAAAAAATGATCCATGCAAGCATCCCTCCTTTTCTTTAACGTTTCCTTTCCAGAAGAAAACATGCACGAGCTGTTAGCAATTAAGAAGTAGCCTTTACATGGTTATCGAAGCGACGCTTTATTTCATTGCTATAAAGGAAAGCAAGTAAGTAAAAAAAGGAAACAACTTTTATTCTTTCGTGGGCGCAAAGGAATGGTTAAAGGAAAATTTTCTAACATTGCCGCGCATGGAATACATTTGCTTCCGCGGGCGCGTGGTGCGCCTCCTCGTGTTAAAGCTGCGGCAACAGAAAAAGTCCTCGTGTGTACGGAATATGATCATTTCTCGTAAAAAACAAGGATTTTCGATTAGCATGTGAGAATCAACAGGATCCAGACACGAGCGAATGGAAGATGCGAGACTCCAGCTAAAAGAAAGCTTAATTAAATTTCTTGGTTCATGAATTCCCTTCTTAATCATAAACTATAGAAAGCACTTGAGGAGGGATCGCTTTTGGAGAAAGAACTGGCGAACGCCATCGACGAAATAACGGAAATTGCTTCCGACTTTGGTCTTGATTTTTACCCAATGCGCTACGAAATTTGTCCAGCAGATATTATATATACGTTCGGCGCTTACGGCATGCCGACTCGGTTTACACATTGGAGCTTCGGCAAACAGTTTCATAAAATGAAGCTCCACTATGATCTCGGCTTAAGCCAAATTTACGAGCTCGTTATTAATTCAAATCCGTGTTACGCGTTCCTGCTTAATACAAACAGTTTAATTCAGAACAAGCTCATCATCGCACACGTACTCGCCCATTGCGATTTTTTCAAAAACAATGTTCGTTTTTCCAACACAAGACGCGATATGGTAGAGAGCATGACCGCAACCGCTGAACGGATAAGCGCATACGAAATGGAGCACGGTAAAAAGGAGGTTGAGCGGTTTTTAGATGCCGTGTTATCGATTCAAGAGCATATTGATCCCACAATTATTAGAGCCGAGCATTCAGCACTTGACGAAGAACTGCAAAAAGGAAGTACACCTTATGATGATTTATGGAAGCTAGATGAGCAGAACGAGGATGCTAGTGAGCCGGTAAAAAAGGAGAAAAAATTCCCCGAAAAACGAGAAAAGGATGTATTGTTATTTATTGAGGCACATAGTCGCGAATTAGACGATTGGCAACGAGATATACTAACGATGATACGCGAAGAAATGCTTTACTTTTGGCCACAAATGGAAACTAAAATTATGAACGAAGGCTGGGCATCCTATTGGCATCAGCGAATTTTAAGAGAAATGGACTTAACGACGGACGAAACGATTGAATTTGCCAAGCTGAACGCAAGCGTCATTCAACCGTCCCGAACACAAATTAACCCCTACTACCTCGGATTAAAAATATTTGAAGATATCGAATCCCGCTACAATGAACCAACCGCAGAAATGAAAGAAAGAGGTGTCCAGCCAAATTCCGGGAAAGAAAAAATTTTTGAAGTACGCGAGCTCGAATCCGACATCTCCTTTATCCGTAACTATTTAACGAAGGAGCTTGTGGAGAAAGAGGATTTGTATTTATTTGAAAAACAAGGACGCGATTACCGTATTACAGATAAGGAATACGAAAATATCCGTGGTCAGCTCGTTTCCGCCCGCGTCAATGGAGGCTTTCCATATATTTATGTAGAAAATGGCGACTACTTAAAAAATGGCGGGCTGTATCTCGTCCATGCATACGAAGGGATTGAACTAGACCTCCCTTACTTGGAAAATGTACTGCAATATATTTATCAGCTCTGGGGTCGCACCGTCTACATGGAAACGTATGTTGATGAAAGAAAAGTATTGTTCTCTTTTGGCGGATCAAAAATTGCACGAAGGAATTTGTAATAAGCGACTAAAAAATGCATCCATGGTAAAAACTACCCTTTATAAATTTTGAAAAACGAACCAACCTATATAGGGAAAGGAGAGGTTTTTATCATGCAGCACCAACAATTGCGAAGTGTAATGACATCTAATGTAACGACAGTAAAGGAATCACAATCGATTCAAGAAGCGGCTGCGCTAATGAGTGAACGTAATATTGGCTCTGTTCCTGTCGTAAATGAGAGCGGCCAAATGGTTGGTATTATTACCGATCGCGATATTACATTACGCTCCACGGCACAGGGAGAATCAGCTCATACCCCCGTATCTGAAGCAATGACCTCCCAGCAAATTGTAAAAGGTACGCCGGATATGAGCGCACAGGAAGCAGCTCAGCTAATGGCACAGCAGCAAATACGCCGCTTGCCCGTCGAAGAAAATGGCCAAATCGTCGGGATGGTTGCATTAGGTGATCTAGCTGTTGATAATATGTCCGATGATGCAGCAGGGGAAGCATTATCAAGCATTTCTACTCCTTCAGAGCCCCAAAAATAACGATAAGTAGGATGATGGAAAGAGCGTTGATCAGCCACACGAGATCAACGCTCTTTTTGTATGGGGGTAGGGTATGCAAAAACGTTAAAAGGAAAATAGAGATAAAATTTGTGTTTTCAAATGCGTTAGTGGAAAATCTGGAAGACCCTCCGACAGTAAGTTATTACAGATAGGAAAAATTGGACGTACAAGTATATAAACTGTAAAGATCCCTTTACATATGTCTTGTTTCTCTGGTACTATAAGTGTAAAGATACCTTTACATAACATGGAGGTTTAGCGGAATGGCCGTGAGGAATCATATTAGAGAAATCCGCATAAAAAACGGAATTTCTCAAGTTAAAATGGCCGAGGATCTACAAGTTACTCGGCAAACAATCAATGCAATTGAAAAGCACAAATATAACCCAAGTCTAGAACTAGCATTGAAAATCATTGCGTATTTTAACATGGGAATTGACGAAATTTTTATTTTAGAAAAAGGGGAGGAAGCCAGATGAGTTTAAAAAACAAACAAGCGTGGGGGAAAACATTCGAAAGATGGACACCGTACATCATAATTATCGGTACGCTAATCGGCGCAGTCCTCGGATCATTACTTGTTTACCTTTTCCAAGGTGAATTTCCGTACGAGGTTCTCGCTGGCGGACTGGCCGTAGCCATTATTTTAACCGTCCTTCAGCTTATAAAGCAGAAACGAAAAAAGGATAACCTACCCGAAGCCGATGAACGTGTCGTTTACAACGTTTTCCGCTTCTTTGCCTATTCATCTCATATAACCCTCGCCGTGTTATTTATTGGTCTAGCCGTTTTTACACTGCTCGGATACGAGTCCATTTCAATTTTATACGTATGGGTGCTATTCTTTGCATATATTTGGATTACAGGCATCGGCGGCCTTATCATGAAGCGAAGGTAAGAGAGCGAACGCGAGAAAAAATTCAAAGGGCTAATTAAATATGGGACAATGGTTCGCCATATCTAGTAGCAACACGGAAATGATCGGAAACGTCGGTTGCAAAATTACGAATGTACGAAAAGGTGTGCACTTGTTATCAACGAAATAAAGCGATTCGGATAAAGGTATTGTAATGCGATAGGAATAGACCAATTTTTATGTAATAATTAAAAGTGATTTTCATAAATTTTTTAGATGAAGTCGAGGCAGCGGATAGTAGCCACGATGTTCGTCATCATGAAAGAGAGGTCCATCGATGATTAGTACAGCGAAAATAATATCTATGTTTATTCCGATTGTCTTTTCCGTCGCATTATTTGTAGGATTTATTATTTTTTACAAAAGAAAAACCGGCATTTCAGCCAAACCACTTTTATTAGGAGCAGTAGGATTTATCGTTTTCACGCAATTTTTGGAGCAAGTGTTACACGCGATCGTCATAACGAACTTCCCAAACTACGCAGATCACCCTTGGTTGTTCGGGCTATACGGCGGGCTAGCTGCCGGTATTTTCGAAGAAGTCGGCCGATTTATTTTATTCGTATGGCTTTTGAAAAAATACCGCAAATATAAGGACGGCATTTCGTTTGGTGTCGGCTGGGCAGGAATCGAAGCGATTATCATTACATTCACCCTCGCCATTCCTCTTATTATTTTTTCATTTTCAATAAATGCCGGAACGTTTGAGTCGACGATCGGACAGCAGCTTCCAGAGGAACAAGTGGCACAGATAAAAGAAATGATATACACCCAAGGAACGGCCTATTACATATTGGCTTGTGTCGAGCGCTTTTTTGCCATGTGCATGCAAATCGCCTTAAGCTTGATCGTACTTCACGCAGTAGTAAAACAGAAATTTATTTACGTCCTCTACGCCATTTTGATACATGCAGCGATTGACTTTCCAATCGTATTTTACCAAACGGGGTACATTACAAACATATGGATTGTGGAGTTGTACATTGCGCTAATTGGAATAGCTGCAATCGTTTATATAAAAAGAGCGAAAAGTAATTTCGAAGGTTACGAAGGATACGATCACGTATAAGGAAAAGTACAAGTCTATTGAGCAGGAGTAAAAAAACAAATGAAAATAACAATCATTACCGTCGGAAAATTAAAAGAGAAATATTTAAAGCAAGGAATTCAGGAATATTTAAAACGCTTGAGCACTTATGCAAAAGTAAACATCGTCGAATTACCCGATGAAAAAGCACCAGAAACATTGAGTGCAGCGGAAGAAGAAGCTGTGAAACGCAAAGAAGGCGAACGCATCTTAACAAACATAAACGACGACACGTATGTCATCACACTTGAGATCGAAGGAAAAATGGTCACCTCCGAACAGCTCGCCGCAAAAATAGATGACCTCGCAACGTATGGAAAAAGCAAGGTTGCCTTCGTCATCGGCGGCTCCCTCGGCTTAAGCGAAGCCGTTCAAAAGCGAAGCGACTTTTCCTTGTCCTTTTCAAAAATGACCTTTCCACACCAGCTTATGCGGTTGGTGTTGCTGGAGCAGGTGTATAGGGCATTTCGGATTGTGAGGGGGGAACCGTATCACAAATAGTGGTAAAACAAAGGGTGGAAATCAAAATTAATAAGCAATGGCTTGGCAAAATAACATGAATCAGAACTGTATTATGAAGTTAGGAAGACAGGGTTATACCTGTCTTTTTCTAATTTACACTTTTTTACTATCATAATGATTTAAAATTCTTTCTTCCTGTTGATGTAGTTTTTCTATTTTAATTAACTTTTCTTCTCCAGAATAAAAAGGATTAGAATTAATATTTTCCTTTCTCTTTTTATATCTCTCACTAATAATTTTATGGTATTTTATTCCATAGAATTGGTGATATAGTTTATAGTAGGTAACTTTTGCTTCATCTAGAAACCTAATAAACTCTTGATAACTATTAACTAATAAATCTAAAATTTCAAGTTCATT